>JASIJW010000747.1:0-3806 GCA_030050035.1 Acidobacteriaceae bacterium
CTTCACCACCTTGGTCACGCGGTTAATGGCCACCACCTGGTCCTTCAGGTTGTACTGGTTGGCATCGAGTTTCTTCTTCACCGTCGTCATTGCTCTCTCGTTTCCAGGATTCAGGATTCAGTCGATGGCGTCCGCCTCTGTTTTTATTTCACTGATCCCTGAAACCTGTTCCCTGTTCCCTGTCTTTAAAACTCCAGCCCTGCCTCGCGCGCCGCATCGGCCAGCGCCTTCACGCGCCCGTGGTAGAGATAGCCGCCGCGGTCGAAGACCACGCGCTTGATACCCTTAGCCACGGCAGCCTCGGCCACCGTCTTGCCGATTTCCTTCGCCGCCGCCACGTTGCCGCCGTTCTTCAGCTTTATGGTCGATGCCGAAACCAGCGTCTCACCCTTCTGGTCGTCGATCACCTGCGCATAAATGTGGTCGAGCGAGCGGTACACGTTCAGCCGCGGCCGCTCGGCCGTGCCCGACATCTTCTCGCGGATGCGCGAGTGGATCCGCTTGCGAATCTCGTTTCTCTTGGTCTGCGTAATCATCGTCTTCTCTCACCTATCGGCGGGGCCGCCCTGCAGCCCCGTTCGGATTTTCCAGTTCACAGCGAACAGTACACAGCAAACAGTAACGTTTAGCTCCCGGACTGTAAGCTGTGAGCTGTTTGCCGTCAGCTTACTTGGCGCCCGTCTTGCCGGCCTTCTTCTTCAGCTTCTCGTCGCTGTAGCGCACGCCCTTGTTCTTGTACGGATCGGGCTTGCGCAGCGCGCGCATATCAGCCGCCACCTGGCCCACCTTCTGGCGGTCGATCCCGTTCACCGTCAGGTGCGTCTGCTTGGGATCGATGGCAACTTCAATGCCCGTGGGCAGCGGAAACTCGATCGGATGCGAATAGCCCAGCGTGAACACCACCGTGGTCTTGCCCTTCATCTCGGCGCGGTAACCGATGCCGACAATATCAAGTTCCCTCTTCCATCCCTGGGTAACACCATGCACGGCGTTGTTGACCAGGGCGCGGGTCAGCCCGTGCACGGCGGCCTTATCGTCACTCGCGCGCTCGACCAGAAGATGCCCGTCGGCGGTGCGCAGCGTAATGCCCTCGGCAATCAAAGCCGTGACCTTGCCCTTCGGTCCTTCGACCAGAACCGTGTTGCCCTCAACCTTGTACTTCACGCTGCTCGGCAGCGGAATCGGCTTCTTTCCAATACGCGACATTGCTCAAATCCTTCTTGGCTTGCGAGTCCCGATGAGATCATCGTTCCACTGCAGCCCTAAAAACAGCTAACAAGTTGACAGCTAACAGTGAATAGTTAATCTCGCGCAGCTTAGTCCGGCTCGCTTTTTAACTGCCCGCTGTTGGCTGTTTGCTGTCCGCTGCATTACCAAACTTCGCACAGCAGCTCGCCGCCCACGCCTTCGCGGCGGGCCTGGCGGCCGGTCATCACGCCCTTGGGCGTGGTGAGAATCGAGATGCCGAGGCCGCCCTGCACGCGCTTGATCTCGTCGCGGCCCACGTACACGCGGCAACCCGGGCGCGAGACGCGCGCCAGGTCACGAATGGCCGCTTCCGTGCCGCCGTACTTCAGGTACACGCGCAGGATCAGCTTGCCGTCTTCTTCCTGGGTCTTGTAGTTCGAGATGTAGCCCTCTTCCTTGAGGATGCGGGCGATCTCGGTCTTCAGCTTCGAAGCCGGCACATCCAGCTTCTGGTGGCGCGCCCGGATCGCATTCCGGATCCGCGCCAGAAAATCTGCTACTGGGTCGGTCAGACTCATTCCTTCTCCTTCATTCCCCGTTCGTCCGCCCGCAGGCGGAAACCAGCGGGAATGGTTACAGCAGGGATTAGGGAACAGGGATCAGGGAACAGAAATTTAAATTCGATTTGCCGTGATTGTCCGGTCTTCCGCGGACAACTATTCCCTGTTCCCTATTCCCTGCTCCCTGTCTTTCTACCAGCTCGACTTGTTCACGCCCGGAATCTCGCCCTTGAGAGCCAGCGCCCGGAAGCACAGACGGCAGATGCCGAACTTGCGCAGAAACCCGCGCGGCCGCCCGCAGAGCTGGCAGCGGTTGTGCTTGCGGCAGCTGAACTTCGGCTTCCGCGCGTCTTTCACCCGTTTTGCAGTGGTTGCCATAAATCCTTTTCCTCAGCGAACAGCTCACAGCAGACAGTGAACAGTTCAAAACACAAGATTTCGAATCCCAGCAGCTCTAGCTGTAAGCTGTCCGCTGTCTGCTGCGTCTACGCCCCCTGCCGGAAGGGCATGCCAAAGTGGCGCAATAGCGCGCGCGCTTCGTTGTCGTCCCTGGCGGTGGTCACAATCGTGATGTTCATGCCCTTCAGCTTCTCCACCTTGGAGTAATCGATCTCCGGGAAGATAAGCTGATCGCGCAGGCCGAGCGTGTAATTGCCGCGGCCGTCGAAACTCTTGGTCGAAACGCCGCGGAAGTCCCTCACGCGCGGCAGGGCGATCGAGATCAGCCGGTCCAGGAACTCGTAGGCTCGGTCGGAACGCAGTGTGACCATCGCACCGATCGACATGCCGGCGCGCACCTTGAAGGCCGCAATCGACTTCTTGGCCTTGGTGGTCACCGGCTTCTGGCCGGCAATCGCCGCCAGGTCGCCCACCAGCGGGTCGAGCAGCTTGTTGTTCTGCGTCGCCTCGCCCAGGCCCATGTTGATCACGATCTTCTCGAGCTTGGGAACCGCCATCGGATTCTTCAGGCCCAGCTCCTTCTGGAGCGCCTGCTTGATCTCTTTCTGATACTTCTCTTTCAGCCTTGCCGCCATCTTGTCTCTGCTCTCTTTCTTCCGATCCTCGGAGTGGGCCCGAGCCCGTATACCGTTCCGGAAGGTGTTCCTAAATCAGCTACCAGCTTCTAGCTGCCAGCCTCTAGCTCGATCTTGCTTCCGCCCGCCGTTCTTGCTTCAGCACGAAAAAGCTGGAAGCTGAAAGCTAGCGGCTGGAAGCTATTTTTTCGTCGGCAGCTCCGACCCGCACTTCTTGCACACGCGCACGCGCGTATCGCCCACCAGCTTGCGCCCCACGCGCGAAGGCCCGCAGTTAGGACAGACCAGCGCCACATTCGACACGTTGATCGGCGACTCGTGCTCGGCGATGCCACCCTGCGTGCGCTGCCCGGTCTTGGACGAGACCGTCTTCTTGACCACGCGCACGTGCTCGACCAGCACCGTTCCCTTGTCGGGGATGGCGCGCAGCACGCGGCCGCGCTTGCCGCGGTCGGAACCCGTCAGCACCTCAACCGTATCATTGCGATGAATCAACATACTCGGCATAAAAATCTCCAAAACAGCCACTAGGTTCAAGCTGCTCTTACACCACTTCCGGCGCCAGCGAAGCAATCTTCAGAAACTTCTTCTCGCGCAGCTCGCGGGCCACCGGGCCGAAGACGCGCGTACCCACCGGCTCGTGATCGTCGCCGATCACCACGGCAGCGTTCTCGTCAAAGCGGATATAGGTTCCGTCGCGGCGCCGGTGCTCCTTGCGCGTGCGCACAATGACCGCCTTCACGACCTTGCCCTTCTTCACCGTGCCGTCGGGCGATGCTTCCTTTACCGCCGCCGTCACCACGTCGCCGAGACCGGCCTTCACGCCCAGCCCGCCGCCCAGCGGCAGAATCACCTGCAGCTTGCGCGCGCCGGAGTTGTCGGCCACCGCGAGCATGGTTCTCATTTGCACTGCCATGGTTTTCTTCTCCAAAAACAGCTACCAGCTTCTAGCTGCTAGCTCCTAGCTTCGCCTTGCCCTGTCCACTTTCGCCGCCTCGCCACCAATTGGCTAGAGGCTGTTTTT
>JASIJW010000095.1:0-3100 GCA_030050035.1 Acidobacteriaceae bacterium
GGTCGCTTTCTTCGCGCGGCATCTCGCGCATTCCGGGATTACACAACCACGCTCCCTGCGCGCCGGATTGACTGTCTTCCTCCGCACGCGCCGGCGTAAAGTCGCGGTACGCCAGGCCCTTTGCAAAAATCGCCTCGGCCGCCTGCCGGTGCAGCGCCAGCCGCTCGGATTGTTTGTACTCCTCGTCCCAGGTGAGGCCCAGCCAGCGCAGTCCTTCGAAGATCGACTGCACGCTGGCCTCGGTGTTGCGTTCCACATCGGTGTCGTCCAGCCGCAGCACCAAGGTGCCCTGGTTGTGGCGCGCAAAAAGCCAGTTGAAGATAAACGTGCGCGCGCTGCCCACGTGGAGAAACCCAGTGGGTGAAGGCGCAAAGCGTACGCGAGGAGATGACGAGGAAGGCGTAGGATCGGGCATCGTTCTAAGGATGATTTTATCGCCTCGCGCCGTCACTCCCGCTCTCGCCCCAAACGCAAAACGGCCATCCCGAAGGATGGCCGTCTGTCTCAACCCACGCGCAATCTACTGTCGCCCGAACCGGTACACCAGCCCCGCCGTAAATCCGCGGCTGGCCTGCACGGACGAGCCGAAGCCGGTAAAGAAATACTCCGGCGCGAGCCGCAGAACTATATTCGGCGCCACGTTGTAGTCGCCGATGACCGCGGCGCTGCCGGCGTAAGTGTTTTGATCGGAGTAGAGTCCGAACGACGATGGCGGAATGCCGTTGAGGTCGCCGGAGAAGTTGCCGTAAGCCCAGCCCCCCATCACGCGGCCAGAGATCGCGTACTTAGGCTGCATGTAGAACCGGTACGTCGGCCCGAACAGTATGTTGTACTGGCTGATGGCCGGACGCGTAAGGCCGAACTGGTTCAAGCCTACGAAGGCAGTGCCGTAGTTGCCGCGGCCGTCGAGATTGAAGCCCAGCCGTTCGCTGTAATAGCGGGTCAACCCGATGTCCCAGGCATAATACGTGAGCCGCTGGAAGCCCTCGTACGGGCCGGGCTTGAAGCGCATGTAGCCCATGTTCGCGTAGGTTTCAAATTTGTGGTCGTAGGCGTCGTGAATGGCCGTGGCGCGGCGCTGCTCGCGGCGCATGCGGATGCGGGCCTGCACGCTCATCTGTCCCGATTCCTGATTCTGCTGCGCCTGCTGCTGCGGCTGGTCCTGGCTCCCCGCCTGATTCTGGGGTTGATTCTGGCCCGCGTCCTGTGCCGCAGCACTGCTGCCGGAGTTTTGCGCCATCACGGCAGGTACGGCGGCCAAACTGAGCGCCAGGATAAAGCCAAAGGGTCGAAAAGAACGCATTGCGATCGGAAATCCTCCAAGGGAGTGCGGAAGCAGGCGGCACTGCGAAAGCAGGGCGGCATATCGACCGGAACATCGCCCGGTCTTGCTTCCCCCTTAGGTATTAAATCATCTGAGGGCCTGAGCACGGGGGACAGCGGCCAGATCCAACAGATCGAATCAGGGCGGAAAGGCTCTCAGACCGCAATCGTTTTCGAGTGTGGTTCGGTCCCGGTCCGATTCATGGCAATTTCAGCCACAACCCGGGGCCATCGCCATTACCATAAGTTGACCAGAAAAATATCGGCCGGAGGATCGCTACGTGGGTCGCTTTGTTTTAGGTATCGTGCTGGGGCTGATTCTTGCGCCGGTCATCGTGTGGGGATGGCTTCGCTTCGGACATCCTCCTGTCGCTGTGGCCGATAACCGGCTGCCATTCGAGCGTCAGATCGTGAATGCGCCGCTGCATGCGCGAATTGACAGCGAAATGATCCAGACGCCGCCGATCCAGGCCAATCAAGACACCTTTGAGGCCGGTGCGCGCATCTACGTCATGAACTGCGCAATCTGCCACGGTCTGCACGGCCAGCCAGTGGATTTCGCAAAGCACATGTTTCCCTCGGCCCCTCCGCTCTGGGAGGCGCATCACAACGGCAAGGTTGTAGGCGTAAGCGATGATCCGCCGGGCGAGACCTACTGGAAGGTCGCCAACGGCATCCGGCTCTCCGGCATGCCATCGTTCAAGTCGATTCTCTCCGACACAGAGATATGGCAGGTTTCGCTGCTGCTAGCCAACGCCGACAAGCCGCTGCCGCCGCAGGTCTTAGACATGTTGCGCCCCGACCCGCCACCTGTAACCGCTCCAGCAAAGGCAAAGTAAGCGGAGCACGGAAATGAAGATTCTCGAGTGGTTGCGCAAGGGTTTCGGCTTCGTGCTGCTCAGTATGGGCGTGTCACGGCCAGGGACCAAAGCCAGGCCCCCGGCAAATCACAGCGGAAAACAGCGTTGAAGCTGCAGGCAATCCAGTCTCAACGCTCTGGGCTCGCAGGTTCCGGGCCCGCCGCGCCAACTCCGCTGCCTTGCCCGCACCTGCCCGTACAATAGGACATAAGGCGAGCCCCTGCTCCAGCGATGGCGGACGAAAGAAAATCCAAGCCCGATCAGCCAAAGGCACCGCGCAAGGGTGAAGAAGAGCCGGTCGGAAAGGCGTACGACTCGCGGCTGATGCGGCGGCTCGGCCGTTACGTCCGTCCCTACTGGCTGCAGGCCACCGTCTCGTCCGTGGCCGTCTCGCTCAAATCCATCAGCGATGTCGCCGGCCCGTTCCTGGTCATGCTCGGCATCGACCACTATTTTCCGGGCGGCGCCGATACCGGCTCCATCGAAAAGCTGCACGGCTTTGCCTCGGGCCTTTGGCTCACGCGCCATCTATCGCCAGACCCGTGGCGCGGCATCGCGCAACTGGCAGGCATTTACTTCGTCCTGCAGATCTGCTCTTACCTTTTTGAATTTGTCCAGACCTACCTGATGCAGTGGACCGGCCAGAAGATCATGTTCGATCTTCGCAGCGACATCTTCCGCCACATGCAGCGCATGCACGTCGGCTTCTTCGACAAGCACCCCGTCGGCCGCCTCGTCACGCGCCTCACCTCCGACGTTGACGCCATCAACGACATGTTCACCGGCGGCGTGCTGGCCATCGTCGATGACACTTTCACGCTTACGATCATGGCCATCGTCATGATCAGCATCAAGTGGTGGCTGGCCCTGCTGGCCTTCGCCGTGCTGCCGCTCATCCTCATCGTCACGCGCATGTT
>JASIJW010000096.1:0-15972 GCA_030050035.1 Acidobacteriaceae bacterium
ATCCTGCACCCACGGCGGCCAAAAGGACCAAGTCGCCTTTCTTCAGCTTGCCTTCCTGAACGGCGGTTTCCATGGCCAGCGGAATGGTTCCGGCGGACGTGTTGCCGTATTTGTCGAGGTTGATGACGACACGCGAGGGGTCCATGCCGAGCCGCTCGGCTGTGGATTCGATGATGCGCTTGTTGGCCTGGTGCGGAATGAAGCAGCCGAGGTCGGCGACCGTAAGGCAGTTGCGCTTCATCAGTGCGGCCGTGGCCTCAGCCATTTTGCGCACGGCGAACTTGTAGACGGCCGGACCGTCCTGGTGGATGTAGTGCATCTTCTTGTCGACGGTTTCGTGCGTGGACGGGTTCAGGCTTCCGCCGGCGGGCAGATTGAGGCTGACGCCGCCGGAGCCGTCAATTTCGTTGACGGAGTCGATGAAGCCGATTTCGCCCTCGCGCGCTGGCTCGATGAGCACTGCGCCGCCGCCGTCGCCGAAGAGGACGCAGGTGGTGCGGTCCGTGTAATCGGTCATGCGGGTGTTGGCGTCTGCGCCGCAGACCAGCACTTTGGAATACGCGCCGCTCTCGACCATCTTCACGCCTGCCTGTAGCGCATAGACGAAGCCCGAGCAGCCGCCGGAGACGTCGAAGCCCCAGGCATGGGGCGCGCCGATCTTGTTCTGGACAAGGCAAGCAGTGGAGGGAAACATCATGTCGGGTGTGACGGTGCCGATAATGATGACTTCAACTTCTTCCGGTCCGATGCCACGAGCAGCGAGGCATTTTTTTGCGGCTTCGCTGCAGATATCGCTTACGCCCAGCCCCTTGGCCAGTACGTGGCGCGTGCGGATGCCGGTACGCTCCAGGATCCATTGGTCGCTGGTCTCAACCATTTTTTCGAGGTCTTGATTGGTTAGCACATCGGGGGGAACGTAGGTGCCAAGCGCCGTGATCTTGGCGCGCCGGCCCACCACGGGACGAACTGTCAGGCTCAATGCATTTCTCCCACAGGTCAGTTGATCGGTGATCCTGACTCTGATGCCTCAAAGACAAGTACCGGGTTACCTACTGCGCCCGTACTAGCCCGTTACCGTTGCTTCCTTCCGGACCTGGCGGGGTTGGCGGGATTACGTCGCGTAGGACCCGGCACAGAGTGATTTTAGCACTCGGAGCGGGGCGGGAAATCGAAGCGCGGCGTGGTAGTGTCGCCCAGTTTTCATGTTGCCGCCCCTCTATGGGAGCCATGCCGCTGTAAGCAATGTTGCTACAAAGACAAATTGGATCGCGCTTCGCAGAGGCAGGCCGGGGACAGGTTGCCTGGCGATGGTCAGATGCTGGCGCGCTGCGTGGACATTGGCGGGGAACAAAGCGATGAGCAACAGCGCCAGACAGAAACACGCGGCGCGCGCAGTGGTGGGCACAAACAGGCCAATCACTCCCAGTAGTTCCAGCACTCCTGTTATGGTTACGAGCAGATCCGGGCGCGGAAAGGTGGGAGGCACCATGCGAATCAAATCGGGACGTCGTTTACCCCAGTGAGCGGAAGCAGTGAGCAGGAACATGACTCCCAACGCCGCGCGAAGAACGAAGCTGGGATCATGAAATATGGGAACTCCGGCGTGGCCGGCGAGCCAGAAAACCAGAGCGGAAACGACAAGCACGATAAAGGGCACCATGAATTCTTCTCGAGCGCGTTCCTATTTTTCCACCGTAAAGGTTGCCTGTCCATAGAATTTGGATTTCAACGATCGGCCGGGTGAAAAGGGATTTTTTAATCAAAATCAACCGTTGACCTAGCAAACCGCCGGTCGACTCGCCATTCGATCTTCGCTACCATAGTTTCGTTATGGCTTTATTTCCTATCAAGACTTGCGTCATTTGCGGAGAAGAATTTGAGCTGAAGCCTGACAAACCCGGCTTCGCCAACCGCTGCCCGAGCTGCAGCGAGCCGGAGCAATCGGAAACCGAGGCGGCGTCCAAGGATGCGATCGAGCGCCACAACGAGAACGAAGTGAACGCCGAGCGCCGCCGTGTGATCCGCGACATGCTCTACCGCAAGGACAGCTAATCCAACATCGCAGGACGCCGCAACCCTACCTTACGGCTGCAATAATGGAATTGTGTTCCGTAGACAGCCTGCACGATGAAGCGGGATGAGGCGCTCGTGTGTGCTGTGGGCGCGCATTACCTGCAAACGCTTCCTGGAACGATCCATGCGCCGAACCGGCGCCGTGCCAAGGAGAAAAGAACAAATGTTGACTCGTCGAGAAGCCATCAGGACCGCTGCGCTTGCGAGCCTTGGAATTGCAAGCATTCGGCATCTGGACGCAGAAGGGGCTGGGGCTTTGTTCGGCGGCCATAAGAAAGAGGAGCGCACCCAGCAGGCTGAGCTCGCGCGGCAGATACTGGCCGATGCGGATATGCGCGAGGTTTATGCAATGGCGCAGAAACTGCTGGCCGGTGGCATCAACGCGGGCTCCAGTTATCAGACCACGTGGATCCGCGACATGAATACATTCATCGAAGTCGCAATCAGGGTAAACCCGCCGGAGCGGTTCCGCGAAGCGCTGTTGATGTTCTGCAAGTTCCAGGGGCCGCAGGGCGATATTATCGACTGCTACAACATCATGAACAGAAGGACTACTGATACCCGGACGAGTCCACTTGCGCCGGGCTACATTGCCGGCAAGAACACGGTGGAGAGTGACCAAGAGTCATCGCTGGTGCAGGCGGTGCGCAAGTACATTGATGCGACGAACGACGCATCGATTCTTGATGAGCGCGTGGGCGACAGGACGGTGCGTGCGCGGCTGGCGCAGGCGATGGAGTACGTGATGGCCAACCGCTTCGATGCGACGCACGGACTGGTTTGGGGTGGAGCGACAATCGACTGGGGCGACGTGCAGCCGGAGGGCCTGCGCGGCGTACGGCTCGATGAGAATAGCCATCGGGCGATTTCGATATACGCCAACGCTATGCTGCTGGTGGCCATCAACGATTACGTGAAGTTGCCGGGGACGGATGCGAAGACAGCAACGCACTGGAAGAACGTGGGGGACGAGTTGCATCGGAATATTCGCAAATGTCTTTGGGACGAGAAGAACCAGAAGTTCATTCCGCACGTGTACCTCAATGGCTCGCCGTTTCCGCCGGACTTCGACGAGAACGCGATTAACTATCACGGCGGTACGGCAGTGGCGATCGAGGCCGGTGTGCTGTCGCGAGAGGAAGTGGCGCACGCGCTTGCTCGAATGGAGGATGACGTGCGCAAGGCGCAGGCCTCTTCGATTGGCTTGACGATTTATCCGCCATATCCGCTTGGCTACTACAAGAACCCGCAGCTCACGGTTCCGTACACGTACCAGAACGGCGGCGACTGGACGTGGTTTGGCGGCAGGATGATTCAGCAGTTGGTCAGGTACGGATACGTTGCTGAAGCCTACCGCGATGCGCGTCCGATGGTGGAGCGGGTAAAGCTCAACAGCGACTTTCACGAGTGGTGGACGCGCGACAATCAGCCGCGCGGCTCGGCGCAATTTCGCGGATCAGCAGGCGTGCTTGGCCGCGCAATCGAGATGCTGCAAGGCTGGGCAAAGGAGCAGTTGCAGGCGTAGGCGCCGAAATTGACGTTTCCGCGCACACGCGGGAACGGTGGTGCGCGTGCCGCTGGAGCAGATACGCTTTGGCGCTTCTACCGCTGCGCAGCAGGCTCGCGCACCGGCGATGTACGGGACTCTCCTGCAGGGACAAAAACTATGCAGACCGGAGCGCCGATGTGCAGGCGTGCATCCGTGGCAGCAGGCCGCAGATGGCCGTTAGCAGCATCGATGGTGAATAGCGTCAGATCGTCCGAATTCTGATTGGCAACGAGGGCAAACCTGCCGGTGGGATCAAGGGCGAAGTCGCGTGGCCATGCACCCAGCGTAGGAGCGGTCTGGACTTTGTCCAGCATTCCGCTTTGCGGATGGATGGAGAAAACCGTGATGCTGTCGTCGCCCCGGTTAGAAACATAGAGATAGCGGCCGGTGCGATCCATCTTGATTTCGGCAGATTGGTCGTGACCTTTGAATCCTGACGGGAGTGTGGATATTGTCTGGATTGGTCGGAGCAGACCTCGGCCGGCATCGTAGGAGAATACTACGACGCGTGAGCCCATTTCGCAGACGAGATAGGCAAATTTTGCGCCGGGCCCGAAGAGGATATGGCGTGGTCCGAGGCCGGCATCAACTGTGACGTACGGGGGATCGCTCGCCGCGAAGCTTTGTTTGGCGGCGTCGATCCGATACCTGTACACGCGATCAGTACCGAGATCGGGAACGAAGAGGAAACGATTGTCCGGCGAGAGGACAACTTCATGCGGATGCGGGCTGGACTGCCGCTCGGAATTTACACTCGAGCCTGTGTGCTGATCAAAGCCGGTGCGCGCTCCGATCGAGCCGTCAGGATTGATGCCGAAGGCAGCAACGCTGCCGCTACCATAGTTGGCGACGAAGAGGATCTTGCCCGTGCGATCGAGAGCGAGATGGGCTGTTTCGTTGCCGCTGGAGGGAACCTTGTTGAGAAAACGGAGAGCGCCAGTGTCCGCGTCGATGGAAAAGCTGCTAATGGAGCCGCTGCTGTCACCGGGGCCATGCTCGCCCATCTCGGTGGCGGCGTAAAGATGGCGATGATCGCTGTCGGTAACCAGGAATGACGGATTGGGTAGTTGTGCGGCCAATCCAATGGGAGTGAGCCGTCCAGTGTGCGAGTCGAACCGGTAGGTGTAAATGCCCTTGCTCTTCGGCCCTGTATAGGTGCCAACATAAACGAAATAGGACTGAGAAGCGAACGAATGATTTGCCATAGCAGGTTGCGGCGCAGCACCGATTACTGCAATTAAGATGAGCAGCGCACAAAAGAGCAGATTGGAGCGGACGCGACAGAAGTTGCCGATGCGGGAACCCGCCTGAACCACACAGTTTTCCATCTTCAAGTTCTTCCTCTTCGAATTATTCTGCACGTTCACCGCACAATGCGAAAACTTGCGCTTTGATCGGCCAGGGAATCGCCGCCGATCCACACAGTGTAATCTGTTGGCTCAATCACCTGGCGGCCGGAGTTGTCGAAAAACGAAAGCTCGTCGAAGCCGAGCGGGAAACTCACCTGTTTCGATTCGCCGGGTGCAAGCATGATGCGCGCGAAGCCTTTGAGGCTGCGCACGGGCTGCTCCAGACTGGCGCCACGGTTGCCTACATAGCACTGCACCACTTCTGTCGCTGCGCGGCTACCGGTGTTCTTCACGGTGGCCGTGGCAACGATGAGAAGTTTTGCACCGGGATGCGCTTCACCAAACGGAATCGTCTGCCGGCTCACAGTTACACCCCCAAAGCTGAACGTGGTGTAGGAAAGCCCGTAGCCGAAGGGAAACAATGCGGCGTTAGGCACATCGATGTAGCGCGAGACGAAGCGTGAATCAGACGTGGGCGGCTTGGTGAGGTCGGCGTTGCCTGCGGGGCGGCCGGTAGGGAACTGGTTGTAGTAAAGCGGCTCCTGCCCCACGGCGTAAGGGAAGCTCATGGGCAGCTTGCCGCTGGGCGAAACATCGCCGTAGAGTACGCGCGCGATGGCTGTGCCTGCCTCGGTGCCGGGAAACCACGTTTCGACAATCGCCTGGACGTGCTGCGCGGCCCAGGTTAGCACCAGCGGCCGGCCGGAGAAGACGAGCAACACGACAGGTTTTCCGGTGGCCACAATGCGTTCGAGCAACTGCTGCTGGTTGCCGGGCAGATTGAGATGGGCGCGCGAGCCGGCTTCGCCGCTCATGGCTGCAGACTCACCCAGCGCCATGATCACCACGTCCGCGGAGCGCGCGGCCTGCGCGGCGGCGTCAAATCCAGCGTCGGAGTCCGAAAGAATTCCGGTTCCCTGGGCATAAACCACTGAACCTCCTGCAGCCGCGGCGCGCTGCTCAAGTGCGGCACGGATGGTTACGGTATCGGAGTTGTGGTGTGCGCCGATCGAGGAGCCGAGCATCTCGACCGGATTGTCGGCGAGCGGGCCGATGAGTGCGATCTTTGTATTTGCGGCAAGAGGCAGCGTAGGACGGTTTCCGTTGCTTGTGTTTTCGAGCAGCACCAGGGACTCTTCGGCGGCACGCAGAGCAAGCTCGGCGTGGGCCGGCGTGATGGAGCTGACCACGGGCCCGGCGGGATAGGGATGGTCGAAGAGGCCGAGCGCAAACTTGACGCGCAGTACGCGGCGGACGGATTCGTCCACCTGAGCCATGGATATGCGGCCGGAGCGGATGAGACCAGGGAGTTCCGCGTCGTACAGGTGCGACATCATGTCAACATCAACGCCGGCGTTGAAGGCTTTTTCCGCCGCAGTTGCGGGATCAAGGGCGATGCCGTGGTGCATCAGCTCCATGATGGCGGTGTAGTCGCTTACTACAAAGCCATTGAAGCCCCATTGCTTGCGCATCACGTCGTCGATGAGGTAGTGGTTTGCTGTTCCTGGCACGCCATTGAGCGCATTGAACGAACTCATTACCGTGGCCGCGCCCGCTTCTACCGCTGCTTTATACGGCGGCAGGTACGTCTGAAAAAGGCGGCTCTCGCTCATGTCTGTTGTGTTGTATTCGCGGCCCGCTTCCGCGGCGCCATAGGCGGCAAAGTGCTTGACGCAGGCAGCTACGCTCGATGGATTGGCCAGTGAGTCGCCCTGGTAACCGCGCACATACGCGCGCGCCATCGCGGAGCCGAGATACGGGTCTTCGCCTGCGCCTTCGACGGATCGGCCCCAGCGCGCGTCGCGTGAAATGTCGACCATGGGCGAGTAGAACCAGCGGATGCCGGCGCTCGAGGCCTCTTCGGCGGCCATGCGCGTTAATTGCGTTACCAGGGCGGGATCGAAGGTTGCTCCGAGCGCGAGTGGCACGGGATAGATGGTGCGGTAGCCGTGGATGATATCGGCGCCGAACATGAGCGGTATGTGCAGCCGGCTCTTTTCCACGGCGGCATGCTGGTAGGCGCTCATCTGGCTTGCGCCGGAGACGTTCAGCATGGAACCCATGCGTCCTGATGCGGCCAGTTGCATTGGATCGAGACGATACTGCGCCTGGGGGTTCGCGCCAAATTGTGCCTGATCGGCGACGGTGACCGATGCGGCGCCGGCGGTGTTGTACTGCACAAGCTGGCCCAGTTTTTCCTCAAGCGTCATCCTGTGCACCAGGTCGTCTACGCGGTGCTCGATTGCAGACGACGCCAGTTGCGGGTTGGAGGGAGCAGCCTGAGTGTGGCGCACAGGGCCAGTTTGCGCGGCAGCGGCTGAAAAAGCCAGCGCGTAGAAAAACGGCAACACAAGTGACGCACGACAGGTGAATTGATTCACGATTCCTCCGCTCTTTAGATAGCGTAGTCGAATCTTTCGGGCTGAAAGCATCGTCGGTCTCTTCATTGGATTGCTTAGTAAGCCTTCTGCGCTGTTCAGCTTCAGATTACGACCATGAATGTGCGATCAGATGGCTGAGCGCGCGCAGGACGACGCCCGCTGCATCAGGCCCGGGTGAATTGATTTCGCCATACCACGGGGCTGGTGCGTTATTGAGCCATGGTGGCTCGGCATCCCACTCCGCTTTCGGGATCAGGTAACCGATTTCGTCGTTGCCCAGGCCGAGGATGAACTGTTCGCGAGTCTTGAGCTGTGCGCGCAGAACCGGCTCGAATGGCGCCCGTGGGTAATCGGCGCCGGGTAGGTGCGCGATTCCGCCATTCACCAGCTCGGGATAGATTTCCCCGGGGACGGTGACGATTTCCGCCACTGGAGCTGCGCCGGATAGGAGTTGCACGTAATCAACTTCGGTGCGAATGTCGTGGCCGGTGGCGACGGGTACGCGGCCTATGTTTGGCAGGTCGCGCACTTCAGTGTCTGCGTCTAACTTGCCGCCGGTATAAAGCGGGCGGCGTGCGCCGAAGACGCCGGCAGCGTGAGCTGCGCGGAACAGAGGGTTTTCGAGGGGAATGAATATGCTCTCGCTGCGGGCCGATAAGGAATCGATATCTGCGGCGTGGCCGTGCCGGAGGGCTCGTTCTGCAAGCTGTCCAACTTGATTGCCCAGCAGTTCAGCCTTGCGCCAGGTTCCGTCCTGAGCTGCCTGGCCGGTTTCCGGATCGGGCAACGAGACTTCGCCAAGCGGCGATACCTTGCCGATGGCGCCAGAGAAAAACAGCGCCGTTCCGCCGAAGCGCTTTTCAACATAGTCGCGTACCCAGTACGGGTAGTCGCAAGTGATCTGGGTGTTCTTGCGTCCGAGCACTTCCGGATGATCGCTCCAGTTCACAAGCGTGGCGATGGTCTGCCCGCTTGACCGTGCCGCCACACGAATTACGAACAGATACGGGTCCTTCACAATCGGTGGCCGGTCCACTCCTTGGAGAAGCGCGAGCAGTGGGTGATCGTCGCGGCCGAATTCCAGACGCGCCGGTCGCATGGCGCGCAGTGCAGTCGCTGCCGTCGCGGCAATGCGCTGCTCTGCCCAGCGCAGGTATTCGGAGTCAACCCCTGTAATCAGTGGACGTGGGCCGTAGAGGCCAAGCGTGTCAGGCCCGGCATGAGTGTGCGTGGCGGCGACGATCAGCAGCGCATTCGAGCGTGTCTGTTGCGCGAACGCGCTGCGCACCGCGAGCACGTCTTCGTAAAAAAGTCCGATGAGATCGACGGAGCAGAGAACAACCGACTGACTGCCGGCGGAGAGCGCGAGGCAGCGCGCGGTCAGATCGTCGTGAACGCCGCTGGCGATGCGGTTGTGACCAAAGCCGGCCAGGTAGACAGGGTGATCCGATGCGAGCCGTGGCGTGATGACAGCCTGCGCCGCGCCCGCTTCAAGGCCGCGAGCGCACGCGAGCGCAGTGCCGGCCAGCCAGGCAAGAGCAACGATTCCCAGGCGCTGCAAGAAAGCCACGCTCTCAATGTACATGGCGCGGATCGAAGGTGTTGGTAAGTAGGCGCACGTCCAGATGAAAAATCTGCCCAGGACATTTGTAGGGAAGGCCGGGTATTATTCCGGTAAAGCACATTTGAGATTCTGATTGTGCGGCCGGTTATTTCGGCGCGGGCGAAGGGGAAACTTTGAACAGCACGACGATTGGCTTGCTCATTCTCATCCTGGCTGGCGTAATGAATGCCAGCTTTACTTTGCCAATGAAGTACACGCGCCGCTGGGCGTGGGAAAACACATGGCTGGCGTATACGATTTTTGCCCTCCTGGTGTTGCCGCCGGTGGTAACGCTGGCTAGTGTGCCTCACCTCGGCGCGGTGTATCACTCGGCGCCGGCGGGGATCGTGCTTGAGGTGGCCGCTTTCGGCGCCGGTTGGGGCGTTTCGCAGGTCTTCTTCGGTCTTGCAGCCGAGTCGATTGGAATCGCGCTTACCTTTTCGCTTGTGCTGGGAACGGCGGCCGCTGTCGGCTCGCTGGTGCCGCTGCTGCGCCTGCATCCTGAGAAATTGAACACGCCGGCGGGCCATGGGGTTTTTGCGGGCGTGGCCATGGTGCTGCTTGGCGTTCTCGTCTGTGCGATCGCGGGCAGGCGCCGCGAGAAAGCGGCAAATCTGAGCGCGGGCAAGTCGGGCGGCAACACGCTTGGCCTGCTGTTGGCGATTCTGGCTGGTCTTGGCGCGGCGTTCGTGAACCTCGGCCTTACCTTTGGTGCTCCGCTCGCGGCAGTGGCGCGGTCCTCCGGCGCAACTCCATTCAGCGCTTCGAACGCCGTCTGGCTGCCGCTGATGATCGCCGGTGCTGTGCCTAATCTTCTCTATTGCCTTTGGCTGCTCGCGAAGAACCGCACGGCGGGACGCTTCCCAGGCGGCGGCGCCAGTCACTGGGTGCTGGCCTTCATCATGGCCTGCTTCTGGTTCTTCAGCACACTGCTCTACGGTCTTTCCACAGTTGAGCTAGGCGCGTGGGGATCGATTCTTGGGTGGCCGCTTTTCATGTCGCTCATCGTCATCACGGCGAGCCTGCTTGGCATGATCACAGGTGAATGGAAGAACTCAGGCTCTGGACCGCTGCGCATCCAGTGGGTCGGTGTGGGGCTGCTGGTGATTGCGGTCTTCATCCTGGCAGAAACCAGTCGCTTGCTGGCGTGATCGAAAACTAGCCCGAAGCCGCGGCATTCGCTGCGGCTTCGAGATTGCTTAAAGAAATTGATGGGTCGCGTGTCTAATTACGATAAATTTCCTGTGATTCCTACGGGCGCTGCGCAGGAGTGCAGCGTTGGCTGGGCCGCGATCGGGGATCGCCTGCGATCGCACCTCACTGAGCATGGCGCGATCGCTCTGGAGTGCTATCCGGGCGTTCATTCGCGGTGCGTGCTAAGTGAACTGCGCGATCATCTCCCTGGTGTGATATTTTTCTCTGCTGAAGATTGCCTGAAGACTCCCGAAGAGCTGCGCGCTCTGCTCGATCCTCTGCTGGGCAGCGATCGCGTGTTTGCGCGCATGAGCGATCTGGGGCTTGAGACGTACTTCGACGCGGCGAAGCTGCGGCAAATGTGTTGCGCTGTGGAGCAGACTGCGCGACACAGTCCAGTGGTTGTTGTTGGTACGGGCGCTACGCTGGTTTCGCCTTCAAGCGCAGTGGTGGTTTACGCCGATCTGGCCCGGTGGGAGATTCAGCTTCGCTGGCGGCGCGGCGAGATGGGCAATTTTGGTCTTAATAATACCGGCGCGGAGTTTGCGGCAAAGTACAAGTGCGGATTTTTTATTGAGTGGCGCGCGGCCGACCGGCTCAAACAGCAGCTTTTACCGCGCATCGACTTCTTGCTCGATACCAATGCTTCCTCTATACCGGGCCAGACGCAGGCGCCGAAGATGATTGCAGGCGATGCTTTTCGCCACGCGCTGGCGAATGCAGCGCAGCGGCCGTTCCGAGTGGTGCCGTACTTCGATCCCGGTCCGTGGGGCGGCCACTGGATGGAAGAAGTATGCGACCTACCGCATGACGCGCCAAACCACGCATGGTGCTTCGACTGCGTTCCGGAGGAGAACAGCCTGCTGTTTGGCTTTGGCGATCATCGTGTCGAGGTGCCGGCGATCGACCTGGTCTTCTCGCATCCGCGCGAACTGCTGGGCGAGGCCGTTTACGCGCGCTTTGGCGCGGAGTTTCCCATCCGCTTCGATTTTCTCGATACTATGGGCGGCGGCAATCTCTCGCTGCAGGTGCATCCGTTGACGGAGTACATCCGAAAGACGTTTGGCATGGCGTATACGCAGGATGAGAGCTACTATCTGCTCGATGCCGGACCAGACGCGACCGTTTATCTCGGGCTCAAAGACAACATCTCACGCGAGGAGATGATTGCCGGGCTCTACCGCGCACAGGAGGGCGAGGAGAATTTCCCCGCGGAGAAGTACGTGAACCGCTGGCCTGCGCGCAGGCACGATCATTTCCTCATTCCTGCCGGCACGATTCACTGCTCGGGCGCGAACAGCATGGTGCTTGAGATCAGCGCCACACCGTATATCTTTACCTTCAAGCTGTGGGATTGGGGCCGGCTGGGCCTCGACGGTCGCCCTCGGCCGATTCACATTGAGCACGGCGCTGCAAACATTCAGTGGGACCGGACGACCGATTGGGTCGGCCGCCAGTTGATCAATCGCTTTGAACCTGTGGCAACCGGAGACGGCTGGCGTGAGGAGCGCACCGGCCTGCATGAGTTCGAGTTCATCGAGACGCGTCGGCACTGGTTCACCGGAACGGTTCCGCATGACACCGCGGGCGGCGTGAACGTCCTTAATCTTGTTGAGGGCGAGGAAGCTGTCGTCGAGAGCCCAACCAGCGCGTTCGAGCCCTTCGTTGTGCACTATGCGGAGACGTTCATTGTTCCCGCCGCCGTGGGTCCGTACACGATTCGCCCTTTCGGAAAGTCAGCGGGAAAAGAGTGCGGCACGGTGAAAGCCTACGTGCGCTCGGAAAGCTGATGCGGCTCGAAATGATGATTCTGATTCGCTAGCGGCCGCATTCGTTGGAAACGCTCCAGTTGACGTAAATCGGGTTGGCGAGCAGCCATAGCTTCCCATCCGGTCCTTCTACTTGCGCACGCAGCCAGTGGCGGCCGCTATCGCTCATCCAGTGCAGAGGGACGGTCTGGTCGTCTGCTGTGAGTGTGGAGGTCTGCGGTAAAGGTTGGCCGTCGAGGATCCAGCGGACGAGGCCGTCCTTGGCGGCGATTAGGTGCGCCTCGAGATTGACGGTTGCGCCTTTCTGCGCGTCAAGCAGATCGCCTGCATGCACGGTGCGACCGCCGGAGTCCGCCGTTACATCGATGATACGGTTGCGGGTCCCCACAAGGTCGATGAAGACATGGCCTGCGCGAATGCCATCGATAATGGCGGGGGCCGATAGGTTTTCGGCATACACGACAGTAGTCGGACTGCCGATAGAGCCTAGCTGATCGAGCGGCTGCATAGCGCGATGGTTGTCGCTGCCGCCGATGCCAGTGAGCCGGCAACCACGGTCGAGCTGCTTGTTCCAGAATGGCACGTCGAGCAGGCCCTCTCGCATGCTGCCGCCATTGACGGCTTCAATGCCGGTGAGCAGTTTCATGTCCACGGGCGTGGAGGGCGTCCAACCGCAGCCCATACAAATTTCTCCGCTGGGCGCGAGTGGATGGTTGATGGAAGTAATGGCGCCCACGCGCGCCGCGCTGCGCAGCAGTGCGTTCACGTCGGGAACGTGCTTGCCATCGAGACGGAAATCGATGAAATCCGTGCTGCCAAGGAAATTGATGTGACCCTCAAAGGTGGTGATCTCGCGTCCGGGGATCAGGAGCAGCTTGTCGAAGTACGGCTGCAATTCGCGCATGGCATCGTACTGCGAGGATGCGTTGTGGTCGGTGATGGCGATGAAGTCCAGGCCGCGGCGCGCGGCCGCATCGGCCGTAAAGAAGACCGGGCAGGGAACCATCTTGCCGGACTGGCTGGGGCACTGACCGTCACTGTGGGCGGTGTGCATGTGCAGATCGCCGCGAAACCACCCCGGGCCATTGCGCAGCGGTTCACGCAGTGCATCGGGTAGCGCTGAGACGGCGCCTGTGCGGGTGAAATAGACATGGATCGTATAGTGCGAGTCGACGCCCGGGCGGATGTTGGGTACGCCGATGAGCACGTTCCACGTTCCGGCAGGGATTGGCCCGGGAAGGCAGGAGGGCGTTGCGTCGGACAGTCCCACAGTGAGCGTAGACTTATTGCCGCCGCTCCAGCAGCGCAACTCGTCGGGATCGAGCAGGCCGAGGTCGAGTGCTGTGTGCTGCTCGCGGGCGGTATAGGCAAACGTGATCGTTACACGCTCTGTGCCAGCCGGGACATGAAAAGGCGCTTGCACGTAAGAGTGATTCTGCGAGCCGCGCACTACGCCCTCAAGGACAACGTCGGTCTTTGCAAAGTCCTTTTCGGTCCGCTCCGCTTGCCGGGCAGCGGCGGCCGTGCAGAGGAAATAAAAAAGCGCAGCCATAATGGTCGTCTGCGCTAGCAGCCGTTGCAGACCCATGAATCAACCCCCAATGCACTGCTTCTATTAGCAGTATGAAGTGTTTGTGCCGCTGGAGGGAGGATTGCGGCGCGTTGCGAAGAGAACAAAAAATCTCCCGCATCCGTCTGCTAATTGCGCGCGCTGGATGCGGGAGAATGAAGATCGTTCAGATGACGTTTCTTAGTAGAACAGCTTGAGCGCGAGCTGCAGGGTGCGGGCTCCGTTGTTCTGGTTGCTGTTCTTCGTAGCCGAGATGTTGCTGAAGCTCGTTGTTGTGAAGTTCAACTGGCCCGGCTGAGCGAAGGGCGGCGTGTTCGTGGTGTTGAAGGCTTCGGCGCGGAACTGCAGAATCGTCGATTCCGTGAATTTGAAGTTCTTGAGGATTGACGAATCCAGATTTGCGAAATGCGGTCCGCGTACTTGCTGGAGAGGGCCGCCAAGCGGAGCAGTGCTGGTCTGCCCTATGGCGGTGGCTACCGCTGGCTGTGCAAACGCAGCGGGGTTCATCCATTGGGTGTAGTTGTGCGGCCCGGAGTAGAGACTTTGCCCGGTGAGATTGGCAGAGCAACCAAAATCGGCAGACGTCGAATTCGGGCATGTGACTGTGAGGGGCTGCCCGCTTTGGAACGTGTAGAAGCCATTGATCACCCACCCGCCCACGATGAGATCCGCGGCCTTGCTCATCGAGCCTCCAAATTGGAGTCCACGGCCAAAGGGCAGATTGTACGTTCCGGCCATGTGTACGAGGCCGGCTGCATCACCGTCGCACAGAGCGTAGTCGCCCTTGATGCCGAATCCGGCCAGCCACTGGGCGCGGTAGCCTACGTTGTACTCCGAGTTCTGCGGCGCGTGCTGGTCGGTCAGACACTTCGACCAGGTATAGTTGCCGAGCAGCGAAAGCCCAAAGCCCATCTGGTGCTGATACGTTACCTGCAAGGCGTTGTAGCTGCTGGCGGCATTGGTGGTGTTGTAGGTGCTGTTCTTGGAGAAGTATGGGTAGGGAACGTAGTACTGGGTGTTTGAGCTGGTGGGCAAGATCTGGGAGGGGCTGTTCGTGTTCCCCAGAATGTCCAGGTGACGACCCTGGGTGGCGACATATCCCACCTGGATCGCGTCGTGGCTCGTGAATTGATCCTCGACGGTCAGGTTCTCGGTCTGTACAAGCGGCGTCTGGTAGTTAATCTGGCGGGCGTCGAAGGGAAGACCCAGATAGTCGCTACCGATGTATTGACCATTCACGCAGGAATTGCCGGACGGGCAAGTCACCGCTGTGGTTGTGTACGGGGTTGGGCTTTGCAGTACGGTTGGATTCTGGAAGTTGAAGTACGTGAAGGACTGCTCCATGGTTGCCGCCTGGCCGGGAGCCAGCAGCAATGGGTGATTGCTATCGGGAGCGGGGACGGTCTGGGTGTAGACGAACGGGTAGTTGAATCCCAGCGTGCCGCCGTAACCGAGATTGGCCAGCGCTCCGTATGCCGTGCCGAATCCTCCGCGCACAACCAGCGTGGGCCGCAGTTTGTACGCGAACCCAACGCGCGGCGCAAAATTGTCCTTTTGAGCGTTCCCGGTAGCGAGGCCGGCGTTGCAGCTGATGTTGACATTGCTCAGAGCGGCGATTGTATTGAAGATCGTCGCTCGCGCGACCGCGCATCCTTGGCTGGACATCTCGTAGGTGGCGGTGGGCCCGTTGCCGCCCACAGCGACGAAGTTGGCCTGGTAACCCCGGGTTTCGGCATAAGGCGTGAACAGATCCCAGCGCAGGCCGAGATTCAGCGTCAACCTGGGATTCACCTTCCAGTCGTCCTGGAAGTAAGCGCCAATGTACCAGCGATGGTCGTCGGTAGCAGCGATATTGGAGCCGGAGAATTGGTTCATGCCGCCAACGTCATCGACCGTCGATCCGACTCCGGCCACGCCGCTGACCATCGAAGCCACCGGCGCCACAAGGAAATCGCCGATGCCGTTCAGGCCTGTGCCGCTTTGGCTGATGCGGTTGGGAACGTCGGTGTACATGCCGTTGAAGCTGAAGTCGCCGCGGCCTTGCGGAGGCTGCGAGATGTTGGCTGTCATATCGTCCACCTGGATGCCGGTCTTGAAGGCGTGGTTGCGCCAGACCTTGGTGACTGCATCCACGCCCTCCAGGCTATAGACGGTTTGAATGGTGGGGGTGTAGTTCCCGACGCCGATCCCGCGAAGGTTGGCGATGTTCATATATGGGAATCCGCCGTTGTTGGCCACCTGTTGAATCCCCTGGATGCCGAACTCGAGCGGAATACTGCATGAACCCGAGGTCACGTTGGTTCCTGTGCAGGCTGAGCTGCCGATGACGTTGCCGTAAATTGATTGCTGGAACTTGTCGGCGTGAACCATGCCCACATGCATATCGTTGGTAAGTGTGGGTGTAATGATGCGCGTATAGCCGACCGCCCAGGCGTACGCCGGCAAGCTGTCGTTGCGCGCGTCGGTCTGGCCCACGGCATACCC
>JASIJW010000097.1:0-4575 GCA_030050035.1 Acidobacteriaceae bacterium
GATGGTGCCACCGGTTTCGTGCACAGTTTCAGAGGACGGTTCGGAGGTCATCAGCGGAGTTGCAACCTCGTTCTCCTGGTAGTTCTCCTGTCCGCCCAGGATGACGCGCTCGCCCGGATTGAGTCCGCCGGTGATTTCCGCTAGCTTCTGGCCTTGCAAGCCCACCTGCACGTCGCGAATATGCACGCGATTACTCCCGTCGAGCACATACACCACCTGCTGCTGGCCGCGCAGGACCAGCGCATCCACGGGAATGGTGATCACATTTTTTTCTTCTGCGAGTTGCAGCAGCGTGTTGGCGTACATGCCAGGCGCAATCGACAGGTCCTTGTTGTCGACGTCAATTTCGGTTTCCATGGTGCGGGTTTCGTAGCTCACATCGCGCGTAAAACGCACCACTTTGCCATTGAAGGAGCGACCCACAGCATCCACTCGTACGCTCACCTGGTCGCCATCCTTGATGTACTTCACGTCGTCCTCGGGAACAGGCACGCGCAATCTGAGTATCTGGCTTTGCGCAAGGCGCACGATGGGAAGATCGGCGGTGTTGGAGGTCGTGCCTCCCTGGATGAGCGCGCCGGTATCGGCGTAGCGCCATGTCACCACGCCATCAAGCGGCGCAACGACGTTCGTGTAGTTCTCGAGCGCCTGTACGCGTTCGTAGTCGGCGCGGGCCGCTTCGGCATGCTGCTGGGCGGCGGCCATTGCGGCTTTGGCCGCATCCACCTGCGCCTGCGAGGAAAGATCCTGCGCCTGTGCATTGTCAAGCTCCTGCTGGGCGATCAGGCCTGGGCGCGTGGCAGCGGCCTGCTTCAAGCGCTCGCTCTCGGCGTGGAGCGCGTAATTGAGAGCCTCAGAGCGCTTAATTTCGTGCTGGGCGCGGCTGATCTCCTCCTGGCTCTGTTTCAGCTCGAATTGGGTTTGTTCCACCTGCGCCTGGAGTTCGGGGACTTCGAGAACCGCCAGCGTCTGCCCCTTGTGCACAATGTCGCCAATATCAACGTTGATCTTCTTCATGTAGCCGCTGACCTTGGGATGGACGTCCACTACCTGGTAGGGCTGGAATTGACCGGCCAGCGTGAGCACATGCGTGATATCGCCGCGCTGCGCCGCTGCCACACGCGCTGCGGGGACTGTTGCGGCAATGGCCGTCGAGTTCCCGCTACTGTGACAGCCGCTTATGCCGCAGGCAGCCGCCAAGGCCGCTGCGAGGGCCGCTGGAAAACCAACGTGCTTATGCATACTGTTCGAGTCTCCTGTGGAGTGCCTATATGGGTGACATTATCTTCCGGGTAACAACAATGCCGTAGCTGCTTACCAAACGTATTAACCCAATTCGCGGCAAGGGCGACGAAGGAGGCCGACATCAGCGCGTCTTTAGTCATTGCGCGCAGAAAGAAGCCAGACCAAACCCCGAGCAAACCAACACGACGACACTGGATCGCCTGTGCTACGCGGGAATTTTCCGTGCGAATAATTGCCGATTACTGGCGGCGGCAGAAATACACCACTGTGCGACCTCCGGCCCGGAAGCGAACCTGTGCTGCAAAAAATCGCGCAAACCAGGTCTTCCAGCACCGGAGATGCAGTGAGTGCAGGTTAAATAGCCGGAGGAGGACGGAAGAATGCGGGGGGAGAAAAAAACGGGGCGGTAGAGAGGCGGACGCGGGCAAGAACACCAGCGTGTCCTGGAAGATTGTCCCCGAAGACAGGCAGGGCAAGTAGCAAAGCAAGAAAAGCGACCGCAAATTGAGGGTGAAGCGGGTCGGGCGCAGGAATACCGTGGTGAACTAGGCGGGGGGTATCAATCGGCAGAGCTTTAGCGGAGCGCACTGCCGTGCCAGGACCAGCGACGGGGCCGTACCAAGCCGTCTTTGCCTCCAGGGCAAAGGCAATTGCCAGCACACACAGCACTACCACCATCAGGCGATGGGGTCGCGCGGTTAATTTCTGGCGAATGCAAAACATACAGGGAGTCTAGCATGCCGCGGTCCGACGGCAACATCGAGTTCCCACAAAAGGACCACGGCCAGCCAGGCTCTTGTATGACGCCGCGAAAAGGAAAACGTCAGCGGCGGTCCGCCTCCGGATCAGGTACAAAGCCAGCTTCCAGAATTGACGCCTGCAACGTCCGCCATTGTGGCGCGCAAGGTCACGGCGCGCCGCACCTCGGATCCGCCCGTCGTTGTGCGGGCGCGCACCACCCCCCAAGCGACCGATCACGCTTGAGCGGTTCTGTTGGACCGAGGCAAAAAAGCGCGTCGAGGATCCAACCGGATCTCAATCGGCAGAGGTGGGGAGGTAAAACCGGTCGGTTCAGACCTGTGCGCGGCTGCGCATCCGCACGCCGCCACCGCCGCTACCCTTGCGGGCAACGTAGCAATCCCGACAGAAGACGGGCCGATCGCCGCGAGGCTCAAAGGGAACGGTTGTGGGCTGGCCGCATCCAGAGCAGATCACCGGCGTTCCCTGCACGGACGAAGTGCGGTAGCCGGAGCCTCCCTGATCGTTCTTTTTTGCGATACGGCATGGTTTACAACGTTTGGGTGTCGAGTAACCGCGTTCCTGGAAGAACGCCTGATCGGCAGCGGTGAAGGTAAATTCCTGCCCGCAATCGCTGCATGTCAATTGCATGTCTCCGGCCATGGGTCTCCTTCTCGAAAGCATTGTATCGCTGTGCTGAAGGATTTCGTACAAGGATTCCCCTAGGTTTTATGAAACGTTGACTGCGCTGTGAAAACCCCAGAGATTACCTGAAACTCCGTGAAGGCGCGGCAGAACATGTGTGCAGAGCGAAAGCAACCTGGTAAATCTAACAGTGCTTTGCGGCGATGCAGTTTGCGCCTCAGTCTCGATCTTTTCTCGCTTCGGGGCGGTGTGCGCCTGCAACGCGGTATCATGATCGCAATTCTCCCTAGAGGGCTCGCGGAAAATGCGCATTGTGTATGTGCTCACTTCGCTGGGCATTGGTGGCGCGGAGCGGCAGGCACTGGAGCTTGCCGCGCACATGGAGCGGCGAGGACACGAAGTGGCGCTCGTAGTGCTGCGCGAGCCAGTGGAACATCAGTGGGAAGAATGGCCGGCCACGGCGCACGCCGCACATTTGGGACTGCGCAAGCGGCCACTGAGCTTCGTTCGGGCGCTGGCGGATGCAAAGAGAATTGTGCTGCAGTTCCGGGCAGAGGTCGTGCATAGCCACAGCTTTCACGCGAATGTTTTTGCTCGCATGGTGAAGATGCGGCTGCACGCGCTCCCTTATGGACCGGCACTGGTCTGCACCGTACACAACGTACATGAGGGCGGATGGCATCGGATGCTCGCTTACCGCCTTACGGACAGGGTCTGCGCGCTGACCACTGCGGTGAGTGCGGCGGCCGCGGAGCGGTTCGTTCGCCTTCGAGCGATTCCTGCGCACAAATGCGCCGTGGTCGTTAACGGCGTTGACGTCGGCGAACTGGCTCCAGATTCAGAACGCCGGGTACGTACGCGCGCAGCAATGGACGCCGGCAGCGAATTTGTGTGGTTGGCTGCGGGGCGGATTGCGCCCGCCAAGGATTACCCGAACCTGCTGCGCGCCTTTGCGCGGGTGCATACTGCGCACGGCAACGCGCGCTTGTGGATTGCTGGTGAAGCAAAGAACAGCGCCGCAAAGGGCAATTTAATCGCCCCGCTGCGGGCGCTGGCCGCAGAGCTTGGCATCGCCGCGCAGGTGCAATGGCTGGGGCTCAGACGCGATCTGCCCGCGCTGCTCGATGCGGTCGATGGTTTTGTATTGTCTTCGGCCTGGGAGGGGATGCCGTTGGCTCTTGCCGAGGCAATGGCGATGGAAAAAACAGTGGTTGCCACCGATGTGGGCGGCGTGCGGGATCTGGTGGGAGAGGCTGGCAGCATCGTTCCGGCGCACGATGCCGAGGCGCTGGGAGAAGCGATGGTGGCCGCGATGCAGATGAGCAGCGAGGCACGCGCGGCGCTAGGGCAAAGCGCACGTGGGTGCATTATTCAGCGGTTCAGCATGGATGCACGCGCCTTGGAATGGGAGCGATTGTACGAGGACGTGCTGCGGGCGGGTTGAAGAAGTCTCCCGCTGCGATCACCCAAAGAACAAGGCCGGAGTTGCTGGCTCCGGCCTTGTTTGCGGCTTTCAGAACTGGAACGCCATTTGGAGGAAGACGCGCCGCGCGGCCGAGCCGGAAGAGAAGATTCCGCCGGCAAGGCTGGTAGATTTGCCGAAGCGCGGATCTGTACCGACGGTTCCGGGCGTGAGGGCTCCGTTTGGCGGCGTGACTGTTCCGTTGGGTGTTCCGTAGTCGATATCGTTGAACAGATTCAAGGCTTGGGCGCTGAACGTGAGCGAATACTTGCGGCCGGTGCTGGCACCGCCGCCGAACGGTCCGCCGCGGCCGCCCCCGCCACCGAACGGTCCGCCGAATGGGCCGCCAAAGCCGGGACCGTGCCCGCCACGGCTGCCACCACCGCCGTGGGATGGACCAGTAGAAGATTCGGTTTCAGGCCCGATACCGAAGGCACGCGAGAGGCGCAGGTTAAACGAGACTGCAGCCGGGCCATTGCCTAGGT
>JASIJW010000098.1:0-3576 GCA_030050035.1 Acidobacteriaceae bacterium
GGTACTCAAGCGCCGGTTCCCAGCGCAGCGACCATGGCATGTGAACGGTTGTCTGCGGCGGCCTGCGCCGAGGGTTGAAGTCTTCCATGCCCGGATACTGATAAGGCTCATGTCCCACCAGCGTGAAGCTGAAGTTGGAGTGGGGCTCATCGAGCGAACCGCTTCGCGGCCGCGCGTCAATATTAAAGCTCAGGCGCATGTTGCCGGCCACGATTTGACGCGCCGGCACGGTCTCGCCCGCCCACATACAGTCGTAATTGTTCGCGTAGTCAGTATCCTTACGCGCCAGGGCTTCGGGCGGTGTCGCGCTCACGCGCAGCGTTACATCTGTGCGCCCGTCGTTGTCCGTATCCCAGAACGAGAACGGGCACTCCGACAGCGGAACCCATGAGTTGGTTTTCGCGTCATATTTGTCGATATAAATTTGTGCGTTGCCGCGAAACTTACTTCCCTGGTCGTTACCGGCGTACTGCCAGCGCCTCAGCGCGAAAATTTGCGCCGCATCGCCGCCATAACTGCGTCCAAACCATGCGTAACGAAGATATCCGTCACGGAAGTAGCGCAGTTCCACCTCAGTCGCATGATCGCTGTGGTCGTCATCGATGTACGACACCATCCTGTCCACGAGGCCCGTTCCGCCGTAGCTCACAACGTAGGTTGTGCTCACTTTGTTCCAGATGTCCGCGGCGTGGCCGGTATCGTCGATCGCCTCCACGATGTCACCACCCATGCGCGTTATGATCGTGTCGGGCCGTCCGTCGCCGTTCAGGTCCAGAGTCAAGCGCTCGCCTTCTTTGAGCGATTTCGCGCGCGGCCACCACGGTTTGTCGAGCATCGTCAACCTTCCTGTGGCCGACATTGCTGTTTCGCGCTGCCACCACGGCAGCGGCCCGGCCGCTGCGGTCGGCAGTGTCAAGGCGCCTGCGCAAACGAGTAGGATCATGCCAGGCCATATGTTTCCGAAAAGCAGCCGCGCCGATCCTTGGGCCGGCGCGGCGCTTGCTCCACTGAGTCGTGACTGCACAGACAAACGTGCCCCGTTGGTTGGGATCTTTCAGAATCGATACTCGAGCGCCATTTGACCGACCCTCGCCGAGCTGGCTGAAGTGATTTTGGCTGCCGTCGATGTTGCGTTCGCCGTGTCTCCAGGCTGCCCGAAGTTCACGTTATTGAAAGCGTTGAAGAACTCAAACCTGAATTGCAGGTTCTGTTCGTGGTACGTGGCGAATGATTTCATCAACGCAAGGTCCCAGTCCTTATAGCCTGGCCCTTCGATGATGCCCCGGTTCGAGTTGCCGAAACCGTACGTAGCTGGAGTTCCGGTCGGGTTCGCGGGCGCCACAAAGCAGGCGGTATTGTACCAGGCCGAAATGGTCCTGTTGGACAATTTGCCGTTGCATATCCGTTCGGGCCTGCTGCTGCTTAATCCCACGTTGGCATCGTCACCCGACAGGGTGATGGTGTTCGGGAAGCCGGACCGCAACGTAGTTACACCACTGAGCTGCCATCCGCCAAAGACTTCGTCCATCACGCCGCCGTTGTTCATGAATTGCCGGCCGCGGCCAAATGGCAGGTCGTAGATGTAGCTCGCCGTGAGGTTATGCGGAATGTCGAAGTCCGACGGGCCATAGTCGAAGTTCAAGTTTGTCGGGATCACCGTGCCGCCCGAGTTTTCATTCGAGGCCTCATCCAGATTCTTCGACCACGTGTACGATACGAGGAACGCGAAGCCCTTGGTGAAATGCTTTTCCAGTTTGGCCTGGAGCGCGTGGTACGTACTGAAGGCGTCGTACTGGATGTTCGTAGCCTGGCCGAAGTTCGGCAGCGGCCGGCGCGCCTGGACGGCGCCGGGACCAGCCGTCAGCGGTATGTTCAGCCCCATCTCGCGGCCCAGGTGATCGGCGCGGTTGCCAACATAACCCACATCGAAGAGGAGATTCGGCGAGAAGCTGTGCTGAATGTCCACCATCCATTCGTAGACTGCAGGCGTGCGCCGGTTCTGCTGCACGGTGATCGGTGCGGGCACACCCCCCACCGCTGCGTTGCCCGCGGGGAACGGGTTGGCTGAGTTCAGTGGATTGCCGGCCGCGGCGTTAAAGGTATAGCTGGTGATGAACGGTGGGTTACTGCCGAGAGTGGTAAGCGCCAGCGTTGGGGGGTTGGAGTAGAAGATGCCGCCGAAGGTGCGCACCACGGTACTCGGCATAAACCTGTAATTGATGCCCAGGCGCGGCGCGAAGTCTCTCAGATCGGGGTTCCATAGTTCCTGACCAGGAGACAGTTGCTGGAAACCGCCGGGAGCCGTGAAGTTGAACAACGAAACGCGCCCGTTATGCTCGCTGGCCGGTGCATAGATCTCATAGCGCAGGCCCATCTCGACAGTAAGCTTCGGCGTGGCCAGCCACTGGTCTGCAATGTAGAGGTTTGTTGCGGTACGGCGAAGATCGATGACCACCGGCAGAGTCGCCACCTGAGTTGAGCTGGGCAGGCCGAGCAGGAAGTCAGCAAGCGCATACGTGGTTCCTGCAGGATTTTGATTCGTGAAGTTGAGTATTCCGTTCGTATTGTCATTCACCTGGCGGTCAGTGCGATAGCGATCCAGCTCGAAGCCCATTTTCAGCGAGTGCTTGCCCCGTACCACCGACATGTCCGACGCGATCTCATAGTTCTGATCCGGCTGAATCAGGGGCGCACCGCCGTCTAGACCGATGTCGGTAAAGTTGGTAATCGTGAATAGCGGATAGGTGTTCATTAGGTTGTTTTGGCCCGGGTAATACTGGTTGTTCATGCTGAACAACTGGTTCATATTGGTGCCTGGCGGCACCTCAGGGTAGAGATTCTCGTTATGTTCCCGGTTAATTGCGATCCGCGAGGCAACGACGGCCGTAGGCGAAAGCGTATGGGTTTCCATCAGAGCAAAATTTCTCGTCAGAATCGGAGCCTGGATCAAATCCAGCGCGCCAACTGTATAGCTAACCTTGTCGATGAACAGGTTGCGAATAATGTAGCGGCCGGTCAATTGATCGTGCTGGCCAAACGATTGGTCCACTTTGGCGACGCCTTCATCGTCGTCCCTGGGTGTTGGAAGCAAGTATGTGAGGAGGTCTCCGCCGGGAGCGGGCAGCGGATCAAGCGCCATAGCAGCGATGGCGGTTGCAGAAATCCGCTGCGATGGGATCTGGTTATTCTGGAAGTTCTGTCCGGTGGTTGGATCTTTGATAGTCCCGGAATAGCTGGAAAGGTTGCCGTTGCGCTCGTCCTGCGTAATAGTGGTTTGCGAGAGTATGGTATCGGTAAAGTTTCTCACTCCCTCATAGGCGACCATAAAGAAGGTGCTGTCCCGCTTAATGGGGCCTGCGAAGACGCCTCCGAACAAGTTCTGGCGCAGAACCGGCTTCGGAGTCGGAGGGCGCGTAAAGTAGTTGATCGCATTCAAGTCGGTGTTCTCAAGATATTCCCACGCGTTGCCATGAAACTGGTTGGTGCCCGAGCGCATTACGTAGTTGACATGGGCGCCGGCAAATTGCCCGTATTCGGCCGCGTAGTTGCCCGTTACTACATTCGATTCGGCGACGG
>JASIJW010000012.1:0-3903 GCA_030050035.1 Acidobacteriaceae bacterium
CCTTTCCGGCCGAGGCTATTCTTGATGCAGCGTCGCTCGGGCTAACGCTCTTCGGCGAGAACCGCGTGCAGGAGTTTGCGGGCAAGGCTTCGCAGATCGATCCCCTGCGCTCCCGCGCCGAGCGGCCTGTCCGCGTCAGCCTCATCGGGCACCTGCAGTCGAACAAGGCGGCTCGCGCGGCGGAGCTTTTTGACGGCATCGACTCGCTCGACTCTCTGCGGCTGGCAGAGAGATTGAATGAAGCAGCAGGGAAATGCGGCAAGCGTCTGCCGGTTCTACTCGAAATCAAGCTGAGTCCGGAAGAGACGAAGTCGGGGCTCGATCCGGAATCGGCAGAAATGGCGCAGCTTCTTGAGCGTCTGCCCGATCTTGCGCACTTAGAAGCGCGCGGGCTGATGACGATCGCTCCATGGGAAGCACTGGACGATGCGACCCGCGCCTGTTTTCGCGCGCTGCGCACTTGGCGCGACCGCTGGGCCGCTGCGCATCCGCGCCTCGACCTGCGCATACTTTCGATGGGCATGAGCGGCGATTTCCCGCTGGCCATCGCCGAGGGCGCCACGCGCATCCGTGTGGGCACGGCGCTCTTCGGCAAGCGGTCGCCGGCGGCCATCCGCGCGGCGGCCGAAGCAGACACGCCGGAGTCTGCCGGATGCTGAAGGCAGTGAAGGACGGCGTGACGCTTGCAGTGCGCCTGCAGCCCGGAGCTAAAAAGGCAATGATCAAGGGAGTCTACGGCGAAGCTGCCAGCCCGCAGCTCAATATTGCCGTGCAGGCGCCGCCCATCGAAGGCCGCGCCAACGCAGCCCTGCTCGATTTTCTTGCGGAAGTCTTTGCGCTGCCAAAGAGCGCGGCAACGATCCTGTCGGGCGAATCGTCGCGGACGAAGGTTGTGTTGCTGAGAGGAATTTCCCTGGAGCGGGCGGAAGAAGTAGTAACGCGCTGGACGAAAAAATAATTAGCGCCTTGCCGACTGCGCCGCGAGCTCGGCTTCAAACTCGCGCTCATGCTGGTCAACAAAGGCGCGGTAGCCGGCCGGATCGATGAAGGCGTCGTGGTCGCCCGCGAGCCAGCGCCGGTACTTCTGCGTGAGGCCGAAGTAGGAGCCGTGCGCGCCCAGGAACAGATCGCAGGGCAGCGAGCGCAGCACGGCAAAGCCGCGCATGTAGTCGGCGGCAATTTGCGGGTATCTTGGGTTGTCGAGCAGCCGGTAACCGGGGTTGAGTGTGGCTCCGCCAACGATGACCGCGTGCAGCATGCGGCAGGCGCGGGGATGGCCGATATCCGGCACGGCAATATCCGGAACGTCGAGCGTCCAGGTCGTAGTGCCTTTCGTGTGGCCGGCGGTCAGGTGCGCGGTCAGTACGGTATCGCCTAACCGCACCGTGTCGCCGTCGTGCAGGACGCGGTCTACATGTGCCGGCGCATAGCGCATCGACTTCTCACTGCCAAACTGGAAATCCGCGCGGCCGCCTGATTCGACCACCGGCGCATCGGCTTCCATCACGTAGTACTTTGCGCCGGTGCGCCTCAGAATTTCGGCGCAGCCGCCGCAGTGGTCATAGTGCGCGTGGCTGATCAGCACGATGCGGATATCGCGGAAGCGGAATCCCAGCTTCTCGACGCTCTGCTCGATCAGCGGCACCGATTCCCTGAGGCCGCAGTTAATGAGAATCAATCCATCGGGAGTAGCGATGAGGTATGACGCCAGATCCTCGCTTCCCACGTAATAGAGATTCCCCGCGATCCGGAACGGCGGGATCGGATCAGTCCACGCAGGTATAGTCACCGAACGAGCAGGAAGGGTGACGACGAGGGAAGCCAGCAACTCGAGCCCGCAGGCCAGGGTTTTCAAACTCATGGGACCTCGGCTGCTGCGAGCTGCTCTTTGACAATTTCGATGGCCCGCTCAAGACGCACGCCGCGCGAGCCCTTGACCAGCACCACGTCTCCGGCGCGCAGGTTGGCGGCGAGCCATTGACCGGCCGCTTCGGCGTCCTTGAGGAACACAGCGGTAGCGCCGCCCGCGCAGGCTGCGGCAGCCAGATGCTCCGCCTGGCCACGCACGCCGGCGACAACGTCGATCCCTGCCTCGGCCGCCGCGCGGCCGCAGGCGGTGTGCAGCGCCGGCGCGTGCTCGCCCAGCTCCAGCATCTCGCCTGCCACCAGAATGCGTCGTCCCTCTGCCGGCCGGGCGGCGAGCGTGCGGATCATCGAGCGCAGGGCTTCAGGGTTGGAGTTGTAGCTGTCGTTGAGGATCGTTGCGCCGGCGAGTTCGATAATCTGCCCGCGCTTGTCGCCTGCGGTTAACTGCTCCACAGCCTTCACTGCGGCATCGAGATTCACGCCCGCCTCAAGCGCTACAGCCACACCAGCCATGGCATTCAGCGCATTGTGCGCGCCCAGCAGTTGCAGTTTCAGGCCGGATTCGCACTCGCTGGCGCGGAACTGAATATCGAGCCCGGCAACATCTTCCCGCACGGAGAGGATGCGCGGGTTGCTGCAAGGCCCTTCACCGAAGTAGACCACGCGTCCCAGAAAATCCCGGCCAAACTGCGAGACATACGGATCATCGCAGTTCAGGAATGCAACTCCGGTGGCGGGCAGCGCTTCCACGAGCTCGAATTTTGCGCGTGCAACGCCCGCCTGCCCGTCAGGAAAATTCTCGACATGGGCGTTGCCGACGTTAGTCACCACGCCCCAGTCCGGTGCTGCAATGCGCGCCAGCGCGGCGATCTCACCCGCATGATTCATGCCCATCTCGATCACCGCGTATTCGTGCTCGGGCTCAAGGCGAAGCAACTGCAGTGGCAGGCCGAAGGCATTGTTCAGATTTCCATGTGACTTGAGAACTGTGAACTTCGCGCCCAGTGCGGCCGAGATGGCTTCTTTGGTAGTCGTTTTGCCTGCCGAGCCGGTAATGCCGACGACGCAGCGGCCCCAGTGGCGCCGCACATGTGCAGCCAGCGTCTGCAAAGCCAGCAGCGGATCGTCGCAAACCAGAAGCGGCGCGGCCAGGGCCGCATCCGGCAGCGCGGCCACGCGCGCCCGCGAAACCACCGCCCCCATGGCGCCGTGTTCCAGTGCCGCGGCAACGAAGTCGTGCCCATCCAGCCGCTCGCCCTTGACCGCAAAGAACAGCTCGCCGGGCCCCACGGTGCGCGAGTCAATGGAGTAGCCCTGAGCCACGAGCGCACCCGCATTGGGCACGCTTGCCGGCGCTTCCAGCACTGCTCCCGCACTGATCGCGGCTTCTGCGAGTGTCAACTTCATCGTCCCTCACAATACGGTGTTGCACTTGCCAACGCAATCGGAATTCCAGCGGTGCCAGATCACGCAAGTTACCTCACACGCCGTACCCCAATTCGCCAAGGGCGGCGCGCGCAACCTCGCTGTCGTCAAACGGGATGGTGCGGTCCGCCAGTATCTGCTCCCTTTCGTGGCCTTTGCCGGCGAGCAGTACCACGTCGCCCGGTTCGGCGTTTTCCAGCGCCAGCCGGATGGCCGCGGCCCGGTCCGGCTCGACAACGTATTGGATGCCGGTTGCGCGCAGAGCAGGCTCGATTTCGGCCAGGATGGCCCGCGGGTCTTCGGAGCGGGGATTATCGCTGGTGGCCACCACAAGATCGCTGCCTTCTCCCGCAGCTTGGCCCATCTTCGGCCTCTTGGTGCGGTCGCGGTCGCCGCCGCAGCCGAAGAGCGTGATGACACGGCCGGATGAATTTTTAGTAATTTCACGCGCCAGCCGGATCAGGTTGCGCAATGCGTCGTCGGTGTGCGCGTAATCCACGATGACGGTGAAAGGCTGTCCCGCATCCACCGGTTGAAAGCGGCCCGGCACAGGAGCAAGCTTCGCTACGGACTCGGCCAGCAGGTCGAAGGCAACTCCGCGCGCATGCGCAG
>JASIJW010000099.1:0-3177 GCA_030050035.1 Acidobacteriaceae bacterium
GTTGCCTCGCCGCAGATCCGCAACCAGGGAACGCTCGGGGGCAATGTCTCGCAGGATGTGCGCTGCTGGTACTATCGCGGCGGCTGGCCTTGCTATCGCGCCGGCGGAAATATTTGTTACGCCGACACGCCGGTGGGACGCAATCGCGAGCACGCCATATTTGGCGCCGACCGCTGCGTGGCTGTTCATCCGTCGGACTCGGTGCCAGCACTGATCGCGCTCGATGCGAAATTCGTGGTGCAGGGCAAAAAGGGACGGCGCGTGATCGACGCCGAGGACTTTTATGTTGGCCCGGAAATCGACATTGTTCACATCAACATGCTCGAGGCCGGCGATCTGCTCACGGCGATTCGTATCCCGTCTACCTATTCAGGCGCGAAATTTTATTTCGAAAAAGTCCGCGACCGGAATGTGTGGGATTTCCCACTGATGAACGTGGCTTCGGCGATGAAGCTCAGCGGCAACAGTATTGACGACATTCGCATTGCGGTGAATGCAGTTTCTCCGCGGCCCATGCGCCTGAAGAATGTGGAAGCAGCGGTGCGAGGCAAGCCGGCCACTGCTGAAACCGGAGAGATGGCCGGCAGGCTTGCCGTCGAGGGCGCGGTGCCGCTGCAGTTCAATGCGTACAAGATTCCGCTGATGCGCAACCTGGTGAAGCGCGCGATTTCCGGCGTCGAGGGTGCAACATGGACTTCATAAACCATTTCATAACTTCGGCAACAAGTCCGTGGGGACAGACGGTGCCGACGCACGTAGCGTGGGCGCTTATCTGGGTCGCCGTGATCGCGGGGTTCTTCTTCATGGTCGTGCACGCGCTTTACGTGGCGATCGTGGTTCCGCGTCATGTGCCGGAAAAGGTCTCGGCTGAAGAGGCTGCGGAGGTGCCGGAGCGCGTGCCGCGGCACTCGCTGGCTGCGCGGATGTTTCACTGGATCATGGCGCTTTCGATGCTCGCGCTGCTTGTGACTGCGTTCCTGCCCAAAGTTGGCGTGCGGTTCAACTGGGTACTCTATCACTGGATTGCCGGGCTGGTGCTGACGGTATCGATTCTCTTCCACATTGTTCATGCGTCGTTTTACATGGATTTCTGGTCCATCTGGCCGGACAGGGTTGACATGCGCGACGCCATGCGCCGCGTGCTGCGGTTCTTCGGCAAGCCCGCGCCGCCGGCCGAGCGCTTTGCCAAGTATCCGCTTGAGAACAAGCTCTATCACGGCGTGGTGATGCTGGCAGGCCTGGCGGTGATGATCACCGGCCTGTTTATGATGAAGCGCGTGCCCAGCATCTTTACACCACGCAATCCATATTTATTCAGCGACTTTACCTGGGGCATGATGTACGTGCTGCATGGTCTGGCCGGGGTTGGCTTCATTGCGCTAGTCATGGTCCACGTTTATATGGGCATTCGTCCGGAAAAGCTGCCCATTACCAAATCGATGATCTTTGGATGGATGAGCCGCGACTTCTTCCTCCGGGAGCACGATCCCAAACGCTGGCTGGTGACGGGCGCGCCGGCATCGGCAAAAAAACGGAGCTACGCAGCAACCGATGCCGACTAATTTTCAGCAACACTGCAACATCATCGAAGAATGTTACGAATTCACGCTCTCGTACGCAGCGCAGGGGCACGCGGCCAATGGGCAAAACGCGCAGGAACTGCAGCTTCGCGAACATCTGAAGCGCGCTGCGGAGGCCATGGGAAGACTGGAGACGAGCTGCGACGCGGCCATCGAGCAGGAACAGCTTGAGCCAGCGGAGCGTTACCGGGCCATGATCCCGGTGCTGGCGCGCGACGCCGAAGTTTCCATCGCGGCCGTGGAACTGGTGCTGGCGCAGCCGGCCATCAGCTCGCAACTTATTGACAATCTGAACGCCTCGATCCATCTGCGCGCCTTGCTAACGGATATTTTTCTGGTGGTGGAGATCCTGGAGGCGCACCAGGCGCGAACGGCCGGTTTGCAGCAGACGGAGGCAGTGTAGCGGCGTTCATACGGTTGCATGTATTCTCCTCAGCTCCTCGAACATTTCGAACACCCGCGCAATGCGGGAGTGGTGGCTGCGCCCGACGCGTCGGTGCGGATGGAGAATCCTGCATGCGGCGATGTTCTCGAGCTTACGGTGAAGATCGATGCCGGGCGAATTGAAGAGATTCGGTTCCGCGCCAAAGGGTGCGTTGCCTCGATGGGGTGTGCGTCGGCGCTGACAGAGTTGGCGCGGGGCAAGTCGATTGCGGAAGCCAACAAGCTGACTCGCGCGGAGTTGCTGCGCACTGTGGGCGGATTGCCTGCTGCTTCAGAGCATGCGAGCCATCTGGCGATGGATGCGCTGCGGGCGGTGCTGGAAAAGTTGCAAATTCAGCGAAGCTAGAAGCCGGTTTGAGCTGCCTCGGCGTATTCTTCTGGCGTGTTGAGGTCGGCGGCTAGCAGCGGGTCGGGTACGGAGATGTATTCGAACCTTTCTGCGTGCGCGTGCTTGACTTCGCGCGCGTTGCTGGTGACCGGCGCGCTGAGGAAGGCGTCGATTAGCTCGCGTCCGGCGAAAAGCGGATGCCCGCGTCGGCCCTCATTTTCTGGTGCGACGGCCCATGTGCCGCGCGCGCGGGCTCGCTCAAACGCGTCGCGAAGCAGGACGAGCGAGTGCGCGCTCAATGGAGGGCAATCGACGGGCGTGATTATCGCGTTGTGGTAGCCGGCGTCGAGCGCTGCCTGCAGCCCGGCTTGCATGGAGCTGAACTGACCGCGCTCCGGTGCGGGATTGCGCACGAGCGTTGCTCCGCAGCCAGCAACGATAGGTGCAAGATTCGTTTCGTTGTGCCCGGCAACGACGAAGACTGCGCCCGCGAGCGGCTTTAAGGCGGCGATGGCGGAGGAGAGCAGCGTGGTCGATTTGGATTCCGGCGGCCACGGCAGCAGGGCCTTGTCGCGTCCCATGCGCGATGATGCGCCGGCGGCGAGAATCACAGCGCAGATTCTGGATGCCATCGCAAACGGCCTAAACTAACTTCTCGTGCGCGTCGTCGCAGCAGGATCCGGCGGAGAGCGAGGTGTCTTCTTCGAGCTCGGCGAGGCGGCGCGAGTTCTGGAACCAGCTCATGTGCGGCAGCGCGCCTTCGGCGTGGCGGCGTATGGCGATCAGTTCGGCGACAACGGAGACCGCGATCTCCTCCGGAGTGAT
>JASIJW010000100.1:0-6767 GCA_030050035.1 Acidobacteriaceae bacterium
GTTTACGCCGGCGGCTGCGGCAATCTGCTCAGTGCGCGCGCCTGCCAGACCGTTGGCACTGAATTCGCGCAGAGCGGCTTCGAGGATGCGGGCGCGGGTTTCGGCCGAGCGGTCGGCGGGGTCCTGGGGCTCTGGTTGGTTTGGGATGTGGGGCTGCATAAAATTAACTAACTAGTTAGTAAAATAACGCAGACGCGGGCAGAACGCAAGAGGGCGACCGGGATTAGCATTTCACTCGCTTTGAAGCGGCGGCCAATTTTCCGATTCGGCTGCTATCAACCTTGCGCCCGTGCGGTCGCGCAAGGTTGCGACGTTCGTTCTGGCGCAGACGGGTCCTGTTGCCGCGCGGCGGATTCGTTCAGCAGGAAAGGCGCAAGCGGTTATTTGCCCTGTACTTCCGGAGGAATATGCCGCACGATGACGCGCGACTGCATCAGCTCCTTCTGGTCGAGTTCGCCGCTCTTGTCGGTATCGAGCCTGTCAAACTCGGCCGACATGAAATCCATCCACTCTTTTTTGGAGATCTTTCCGTTCTTGTTGGTATCCATCAGAAGAAGCAACTGCTTCACGTTTTCCTGGGCGATCGCCGTTTTGTTTGGCGCTACGGGCACATTTGCTTTTTGGCCGTGGGCAACTGCGGTGAAGACGAGTGCCGCGCCAAGCAGCGCGGGAAAAGGATTTCTCCTGGTCAAAATTCGTCTGGTCATAGTGCCCTCCTTGCCGCGGGGTAATCGATCACCGCGTGAGGCATTCTAGCCTTCATCGGGGACGACATGCATAAAGACCGGTTCGGCGCGTGGACCATGCCGGTATCGCGGCAGGCTTCTCCTTGCCGGACCGAAGCCCATACAATAAGGAGCGGAACGCCAATGACGAGGATCCCCATGCCGCTGTCCGGAGAAGCCATCCGCCTGATGAACTACATTGACGATGTCGCCGTAACATTGCGCCGCATTCTGGCCACGGTGCCGGTGCTTTCGGCCGAGGAGCGCACCCGAGTGGCCGAGCATCTGGAGCAGGCCCGGCCCAACGCTGACGACATTGTCCGCGCCTTGAACGGCCGTGAGAACGCCGGCCGATAATTGCCTGCCGATCTTTGCCGCCACGGCTTCGCGCAGTTTGCGCCGGTCGCAAGCGCGCCTGGAAAAGGGGAACAACTGCTTACTGTAGCAATTATAGGCGCCGGTCCGCTTGGCCGCTGGCTGGCGCTGCGGGCTGCGCGCTCCGGCTGCCGCGTCTTTCTTGAAGACGTTCTGCCCGGAACGCTGCACCACGCCCGCGAAGAAATCCGCCGGCAGCTCAACGCCGAAGCTCTGGGCGGCGAGTCGATCGAGTTCGTGCATAGCATCGAGGACGCGGTCCGTGAGGCCGACCTGGCGATCGACTGTGTGCCCGATGAGCTCGAGTCGAAGCTGGAAATCCTTTGGCTTCTCGATCGCATGTCGCCACCGCAGACGGTGTTCGCGACTCCCACGACGCAGCTTTCGATCGAGGATCTCGCCGCCTGCACTTACCGGCCAGGCCAGTGTATCGCGATCACAGCCGCGCCCGCTGCGCTTGCGGAATTGGAAGATTCGACCGGCGCAGCGATCCCGCTGAAGACCGGCCCAGCGACAACAGCGGCGACGGTCGAGATGGTCTCGGGGTTCTGGCGCAAGCTAGGGTTTCGTCCTCAGATGGACGATGAGGGCTGATGACCTCCCGGCAGGACAGATCCAATCAGCTTCTGGCGCCTTCCTGCAGAATGCGCTCGTAGAAGTGCACGTACTGCGGGACGACGAGCGTCGAACAGAATCGCTTTTGCGCAGTGCGGCGAGCGGTCTCGCGCATGGCGTTCAGCCGTGTAGGGTCGCGCAACAACTCGACGGCGGCGCGGGCCATGGCTTCAACGTCGCCTACCGGGAATAAGAGGCCGGTTTCGCCGTCGTCGATGAGCTCGGGCACGCCGCCTACGCGCGTAGCGATGGATGGCACTTTGCAGGCCATTGCTTCGAGCGCAACGAGGCCGAAGGACTCCATTTCGCTAGGCATTAGAAGCAGGTCAGCAAGCGCGAGCAGTTCATGCACTCGATCCTGCTTGCCGAGGAAATGCACGCGATTCTGGATACCGAGATCGTGTGCGAGCCATTCGGCGACGGATCGTTCGGGACCGTCGCCGATGAGCACCAATTGCGCCGGCTGCTCATGCGCAACCCGGGCAAAGATCTTGATTGCATCTGTGACGCGCTTGACTGGCCGGAAATTCGACAAATGCATGAGCAGCGCCTCATCGGGAGCGGCGTAGTGCAGGCGTCGAGCTGACCGCACGCTCTCATCGCGAATGGGGGCGTAGACGTCGCAGTTCACGAAATTGGTGATGGTCTCGATGGGGCGAGTGACTTCGAAGCGGGTGATAGTCTGCTCGCGCAGGTAGTTGGAGATGCTGGTGACGCCGTCGCTCTCCTGAATGGCATAGCGAGTGATGGGAAGATAGCCGCGATCGAGGCCTACGAGCGTGATATCGGTGCCGTGCAGAGTGGTGACAAACGGCAAGCGGCGGCCACGCGCAGCCAGCATTTGCCGGGCGAGCAGTGCGGAAACCGAGTGGGGAATCGCGTAATGGACATGCAGTAGATCGAGCGAATAGTATTCGGCCACTTCGGCCATGCGCGAGGCCAGCGCGAGGTCGTACGGCGGAAATTCGAAGAGGGGGTAATTGCAGACGGGCACTTCGTGATATAAGATGCCGTCGTCGCGCCCGCTCAAGCGGAACGGCTGCGAGTAGGAGATAAAGTGAATTTCGTGTCCGAGCGCAGCCAGTTCGATGCCAAGTTCGGTGGCAACAACGCCTGAGCCGCCGTAGGTGGGATAACAGGTGATCCCGATGCGCATGGGGTCATTCTACTGGGCTGAACTACTGCGCCGCTTGATTTAAAGATCGGCAAAAGAGATGAATTGGAGCGCAGGGAATTCTTTGAGCGCGCGCAGCGCCTGGCGCTCGACGTCGCGTGACTCCCTGAGGCGCGTGCGCACCTTGTCGAGATCGGCGTCGTTATAGCCGGGGTGGGTCACGAGTTCCCATGCCTTGTCTGTTCCATCCGGAATTTGCGTCAGCAGAGAACGCAGAGCTGCTGTATCCAGCGTGCCGGTGCCCACGACGGCCAGCGTTCCGCCCGTGGTGGTGAATCCCTCATCGGCGATGATGCGGCGGCAGACGGGCTCAAGCGTGCGCAAGAGGCTAACCTGCGCGGTGCGCAGCCAGGCGGCGCGCAGCGTGGTACGCATGGCCCAGGCCGGCTCGAATGGGTTGCGAATGGCACGGATGCCGCAGGCGCGCGCCGCGCGCAGTACGGGACGCAGAACGGCGGGGAACATGTGGGTGTGCTTGTGCGTGTCGATGTGTGTGAGCCGCACGCCTTTGTTGAGCAGGGATTCGATTTGTGCGCGGGTTTCCGCCTCGATCTGCGCTGAGCGGATATGGTTAAGAGCCGATCGCGGCAACAATGACGAAAGTGAAGGATAGAAACAGCCGCTTTCGCGCTGCGTGAGCGAGGGGATCTGATCAGCCGGCAAAGCTGGAGTTCCATCCACCAGCACAACGTGGCAGCCCACGCCGAGCGTGGGCGTGGCGAGCGCCATCTCGATGGCTTCTTCCGATGCGCCGGCGCGCGCCATCAACGTGGAGCTGGTCAGCAGGCCTGCGGAGTGCAACTCCAGAATGGCGCGATTGACGCCGGAGGTGAGGCCGAAGTCGTCGGCGTTCACAATTAGACGGGACACGGCCTGAGTGTAGCAGTTGAAGCCGGCTGCGGGCAGTTGGCGAGGTGCGCGCCTGCCTTGCGAATTCGCCAGGAGAAGCGCTGCTAGAATGGAAAGGGAACAATTGTACCCGGTGGGGCGGTTAGCTCAGTTGGTTAGAGCGCCTGCCTTACAAGCAGGAGGTCGCAGGTTCGAGCCCTGCACTGCCCACCAAATTTTGACGGCCTTGCCTGGGTCGGTCCTTCCCTTTCACTTCGTTCAAGGTCAGGATTTCGCCTGCGGGCTCAGACGCCCGCAAGACGGCTCAAGTTCGAGTCCCTCACTGCCCACCATTCTCCATTTACGCGCTCCAGTAACTCTCTCCCGCACAGCTTCGACACAGGATGCGACCTTCCTGCACGACCTGGCGCAGATTCAGGATCTCTTCTTTGCAGCGGGAGCAGGTTGTGCGTGCGCCTGGCTGGCCGACGATTGCGTTCACATCGAAGTTGAGCCGCACCGGGATAGTTCCGAAGATCTCTTCGTCGGCGAGCTGCTGATAGGCGGCTAGGTAGGCGTGCCAGCGGCTCGGCGCAGATCGCGCATAGGCAGTAGCCCGGGCGCGGAGATCGGGCAGGGCGTAGATGCGCAAGGCGCTGCCCTCGCGCGCGGCGATGGCCGTATCGATGAACGTGGCAGCGATCTTGCCTTCGTCGGCCAGGCGCATGGTGCGATGACCCATGGAGCAACCGGTGGCCACGCTCACACCATCGGCAAAGCAGCCGTCCATCTCAACCATGGCCAGCATGCGCTTGTTTTTCTGCGGCAGCAATGGAGAAAACAGCCGCGCGGCATACATGCCCAGCCGCACGCCCAGCACCTGCCGCGGACACAGGTGGCGGTGCAGCGACGCCGACTGCCGAAGCAAAACTTCAAATTCGCTGTGCGTGGTTTCGATTGCCATGACGCTGTTCCGTTGCGTGTGTTCTCCTTATGCTAATCTCTTTTCCGCTGGAGGGCATGGCATGCCGCGAAGCAGCCATGCCGAATTGGATGCGCTGAATGTGAGTTAACCGATCGAGGAGGCGCCGTGATTGAGCGGCTGTTGGCGGAGGCGATGCTCGAAATTGCGCTGGATGAGGCACGGCTGGGGATGGCCGAAGGCGGCATTCCCATTGGCGCTGCGCTATTCACGCGTGCCGGCGAACTGGTGAGCCGTGGCCACAACCGTCGCGTGCAGCAGGGTGACCCGAGCGCTCACGGCGAGACGGACGCTTTTCGCCGCGCCGGCCGGCAGCACAGCTATCGCGACATGGTGATGGTGACTACGCTGGCTCCGTGCTGGTATTGCAGCGGCCTTGTTCGCCAGTTTCGGATTGGCGCGGTGGTGGTGGGCGAAAGCCGCACGTTTCAGGGAGGCGTGGAGTGGCTCCGCGAGAACGGGGTGGAGGTGATTGACCTGGATAGCGGCGAGTGCCGCGAGTTGCTGGGCGCCTTCATCGCCGAGAAGCCGGAAATCTGGAATGAAGATATCGGCGAATAGAGCAGGGACCAAGGGACTAAGGGAACGAGGGAACAGGGAACAGGATCTACCTAGCTTGAGAATGTTCTCCTGGTTGCGCCGATATTTGCGGCGAGTTGCAGCAGCGATTCGTCTTGCTCGCGCGCTGCGGCCAGTTGCGCGCCGCCGGCCGCGCAGGGAATTGCAATGCAGGGAAGGCCTGCAAGGCTGAACGGGGAGGTGTAGCGCAGCAGCCGCTTACGGGTCTCATCGGTGTGGCCAGAGCTGGCTGCGAGTTTGGCCACCGGGGCGCAGGGCAGTAGAACCAGCTCGTGCACCGCGAAAAGATCATCCATGCGGGCGCGGAAGTCTGCATGCCGGTGGCGCAGAGCCGTCAGGTCAGAGGCGCTCAGGCTTGCGCCCCACTCGAGCCGCTCGCGAATGAGCGGTTCAAAACTGGTGAAATGACCGGCGTGCAGCCGCGCGGCTTCAGCAGCCTGGATGGGCGCGAAGATTTCGATCGATTTCGCCCACCAGTCCGGCTCAATTTCGCGCGCCTCCAGGCCCAGCGATTCGAGCTCGCGCACTGCCGCATGAAAACACGCCGCGATTTCCGGATCGCAATCGTGCAAGAATCCGTTGCCGACGTAAGCGAAGCGCTGAAAACTGTGGGCAGGAGCTGCGCCGGAGGGCGCAAAAGGCGCGGCTAGCAGCGGAGCGTCTGCAAGATCGCGGAACAGCCAGCCGATGGTATCGAATGACTCAGCCAGATGCGCGCCGCCGCGCCAATTGCCGCGACCCAGCGTAGCGCGGTAACCTGCCAGGCCGCACAGCGCCGCGGGCACGCGCACCGATCCGCCTGTGTCGGTGCCGATTGCGGCGACGGCGGAGCCCTCCATCACGCTCGCGGCTGCTCCACTTGATGAGCCGCCGGTCAATGCATCGGCTGTTCCCGGTTGAATGCAGTCGCCAAACTCGGGATTTTCGCCGGTGATGCCGTAGGCCAGCGCGTGCAGGTGCGTTTTGCCGGTGATGACGGCGCCGAGATGGCGAAGCTGCTCAACCAGCCAGGAATCCTGCGCGGCGATGCCGTTCAGTTCGCGATAGAGTTTGACTCCGCACGACGTGGACGCGCCGGCCAGATCGAAGCAGTCTTTTACTGAGACGGGCACACCCCAGAGAGCAGGGCGTCCGTCTCCGAACGGCCCGCCTGTGGTGCGCGGCAATGTTTCCGCACGCCGTGCCTCCGCGCGCGTCCACGCCGCGTCTTGCCAGAGATACGTGTTGCGATTGCGGGTTTGGTTTGAACGCGAGAGCGCCAGCTCGGCAAGCTCGAAGGGGTTGACGCTTTCAGTTGCGAGCGCCTGGCGAAGGGCACGAATGGTCCACGGCTTGGTCCACAGCTGGCCGGTCATGCACAGATTTTATCGGACAAACTTTGCCGCATTGCAGCGCAACGGAGCGATGCTGCGCAACCGAACCGCAATCATCGATTCACGTAAAGAGCATTCCGCAACTAGCGTTCGACAGTGGCCTCGATGGTTCCGTG
>JASIJW010000101.1:0-2518 GCA_030050035.1 Acidobacteriaceae bacterium
AGATCCGATCTCGACGCGAGATTCTGTGGATCATCAACCTTGTTGTAATCCTCGCCGGAGCAGCAGGCATCGCGATTTTCAGACGTCCGGAGCCGATAGAGTCGAACACCGCATCGGTGCAGCCTTTTGAAGGCTCTGGTTCAGCCTCAGCCGCCGACATTCCGGCTTCGGCCGTGTCCACATTCTCCCAAAAGCCACGTTTCGGCCCCAGCATTCCCAACATGACTCCAGCTCCCGGCCAAGCTCCGCCTGGAATGGTCTGGATTCCCGGTGGCGAATTCTCTATGGGGGCACAGGATCCGCCGGGCAGGGACGATGTGGGAATGAAGGCAACAATCGATTCGCGTCCCGTGCACCGTGTCTACGTCGACGGCTTCTTCATGGACAAGACCGATGTTACGAATGCCCAGTTTGCAAGGTTCGTGAGAGCCACTGGATATGTTACCGTTGCCGAACGTAAACCTCGTGCTGAAGATTATCCCGGAGCGCCGCCGGAGAATCTTGTCGCCGGCTCGGTCGTCTTTGCTCCACCCGATCATCCGGTTTCTCTCAACAATCACCTCCAGTGGTGGACGTATGTGCGCGGTGCAAACTGGCGCCACCCATTCGGACCAGGCAGCAGCATCGCCGGCAAGAGCAATTACCCGGTAGTGCACATCGCCTGGGAGGATGCCGTCGCGTACGCAAAATGGGCGGGCAAGCGGCTTCCCACTGAGGCCGAGTGGGAGTTCGCCGCGCGTGGCGGACTGGCAGGCAAGCCTTACGTGTGGGGTGATGAATTTCGCCCTCACGGAAAGTGGATGGCCAACACCTTCGAAGGCCATTTCCCAGATAAGGACACCGGCTCCGATGGATACGCCGGAATCTCGCCCGTCGCCAAATTCCCTCCGAACGGATACGGTCTCTACGATATGGCGGGCAACGTGTGGCAGTGGACGAGCGACTGGTACCGTCCTGACTACTATCAGCAGCTCGCTGCGCAACGTGGAGTCGCGCACAATCCACAGGGGCCAGATTCCCCGTGGGATCCCGCCGAGCCGGGCCATCAGAAAAAGGTTCAGCGCGGCGGATCGTTCCTGTGCACCGATCAATACTGCTCACGCTACATGGTTGGCACGCGCGGAAAGGGAGACATTGATACCGGCACGAACCATCTTGGGTTTCGCTGCGTGATGACTGCCGAGGAGTGGCGTGCCGCGGAAAGCAAAGCGCCGGGCAGAGCTACACAATGAGCGTGTCCGATCTCCCCGGCGAGTTCTCGTTGCATTCGCCTCATTCCGAACCCTTTGATTCGATCTTCTTTAGCAGTTCCTCCTTCAACTGTTCGAGGTTGAAGCTGGCGCCTTTCTGCATCGGCGGGAATTCGATTACTGATTGCGCCAACTCGGCGACCACTTGCTGAACATACACGTAGCGCCAGAACTCGAAAGCATACCAGCTGTAGTAATTGATCGATCTACCGAGCCCTGCTCGTTCGAATGGATCGAGGCGCAGATTCACCATAATCGGCATGTCAGGCTTGACAGTACCGCCCAGCCATCCTGATGGCTGGTCGATAAAGCGATACTTATAGTCGTCGATGCGTATCGCCCCCAATGTACTCTCGGCAAAATAAACGATGATGTGCCGCTTTGACGGCCCTTTTCCGGTGATCATGTCCGTCTGGTCGTAGCCATCAAGATGGACTTTGTACGTCCTGCCGCCGAGTTGTTTGCCCTGTTTCAGCTCCTCCACAATATTCGGATCGCCAGCCGCAGCAAGGAATGTCGGGAACCAGTCGAGTCCCGAGATGATTCCGTTCTCCACCTTGCCTGCGGGCACATGCCCGGGCCACCGAATGATGCAGGGCACTCGGAATCCGCCCTCAAGCACCGTTCCCTTTTCGCCGGCAAACGGGTTCATCCCGCCATCGGGCCAGGTGATCGTCTCCGAGCCGTTATCGGTGCTGAACACAACGATGGTGTTGTCATCGAGTCCCGCATCCTTCAGGTGCTGCATCACCGCGCCGACGATGTCATCCAGTTGCGCCATTCCGGCCTCATAGACTCCCCAGCCATTTTCCGGCGTGCGCATCGCTTCGTATTTGGGCGAGAGATGAGTGATAACGTGCATGCGCGTCGTATTCAGCCACACAAAGAACGGCTTGCCGGATGCCTTCGATTTATCCATGAACTGAAGCGCATTGGCGAGGATCGTGTCATCCACCGTCTCCATGTTGTACTTGATTCCCGGCATCGGGTGAGGCGGCAGCGGACCCTCATCCACAATCTTCTGCTTGCCCACCTTGCCCCATCGCGGTTGAACAGTCGGGTCATCGACGTCGGTCGCCCAGGTATGCAGAAGGTTCCGCGGGCCAACCTTATCCTTGAGCTCCTGCGGATAGTTGGGATGAAAGGGATCCTCCATCGCGTCCAGGTGATACAGGTAACCCCAGAACTCGTCGAAGCCATGCAGGGTCGGCAGAAACTGGTTCCGGTCGCCAAGGTGGTTCTTGCCGAACTGGCCCGTTGCGTAGCCG
>JASIJW010000102.1:0-16095 GCA_030050035.1 Acidobacteriaceae bacterium
CATTTTGCCTGCGGCCACGCCCGCGCGCTGATTGTCCACGCCAAGAAAGACCGCATTTGGATGCGGAATCTCGACGGCAATGACAGGAATATCCGCCTGCTCAAAGATCCGCGCCAGCTTGCCGCCGATCCGCTCGTAAGTTTGAAACTCGATCGCCAGATCGACGCGCTGATTCACCAGCTGTTCCGCATTGCGCAGCGCAGTCTTGGCGCTGTACCGGTTTTCGACCTCGATCAAATCGATAGGCTGCGTTGCAGTTGCCCAGCGCAGTCCCTGCGCCAGCGCAGTGCAGAACGAATCGTGCGTTTGCGACGCGTAGCCGATGCGAAACCGCTTGCCTCTCAGGATTTGCACATTGGAGGCGTACTTGCGCCGCTCACCCCGGCGCAGCAGACCGTGCTGTTCGAGCGTCCGCATCAGGCGGAAGCAAATAGTGCGCTCCAGCCCGGTGCGCTCCACTACTTCACTCAAGGAGAGCGTATGCCGGTCGTCTTCGAACAGTCGAAGGATCGTGCAGGCGCGGGAAACTGATTCGAGCAGATAAGGCGAGCTCGTGGGGTGCAATTGCCGGGGCATGGAACGGTCTTCATTATCGCACCCCGCGTCAGCAGGCTGCCCGATGCAGGCTGTTCAGATGCCATTGCGCTGAGCGCAAACTTTTGAACTGCCGTTTTTGCCGTTGCCGAATTCGCGCGAATTCCGTTTGATTATCTGCGAAGATTCATCGGCGCCTGGGATTCGGGATTTATTCGGTCCCGGGGTACCGAAAGGACGGGGTATGAAGATCGTCGATATTCGGCTTTATAAGATTCGCTCCGGAAACAAAGGTGAACGCGGGGCGGAGTTTGGGGAATCGCAATATTGGGGCGGCGGCTGGCAGACGCATGCGCTCATCGCTAACCCGATGTCGATTTACAAAAAATATGCGCGCCTGCGCTCGCTGTGGATGGGGCCGGGGCAGGATCCGTATGCGATCGAGATTCTGACCGATGAAGGAGTCACCGGCTTTGCTGCAAACTACGGCGGAGGCGAAGCGGCCTGCGTGGTGATTGCAAAGCATTTCCGCCGCTTTCTAATTGGCGAGGACCCGTTCGACATTGAGAAGCTTTGGGATCAAATGTACCGCTCCACGCTGCCCTACGGTTTGGGCGGGGTCACCGCGATGGCCATGAGCGGCGTGGATCTAGCGCTTTGGGACCTGATGGGCAAGGCACTGCGGCAACCAGTGTACAAGCTGCTCGGAGGCCAGACAAAGGAATCGATTCCCTGCTACGTGACCACACACCCCGACCTGGTATCGAGCTGGAAAAATTCCGGTTTCCTTGGCGTTAAAGTGGCTGCGCCGTGGGGCGCGGCCGACCGCCGCGATGGACTGATCAAAATGCAGCACTGCCTTGAGCAATGCCGGCTCGAACTGGGGACCGAAATGGAGTTGATGGTGGACTGCTACCTTTCCTGGGACATCGAGTTCACCACCCGGTTGGCCGCGCGCGTGCGGGAACTGGACATCAAGTGGTTTGAAGATCCGCTCGAAAACGGATCGGCGGAGCACCTTAACGCGGAACTGCGTTCGCAGATCTCGCCGATACAGGTCGCCATTGGAAATCTCGAGTTCGATTACAAGGCCTTCGCGGCGATTCTTGCCCACCGCGCCTGCGACGTGATCCAGCCAGAATTGCAATGGTGCGGTGGCCTGACTGCAGCGCGGCGTATCGCGGCCATCGCCAAACCTTACGGCGTACCGGTCATTCCGCACGGCGCTGGCGTTTACAACTATCATTTTGTCCAATCGAACCTGAACTCGCCATTCGCCGAATACCTGTCGGTGGACGATGGAAGATCAGTGCGGCCCATTTTTGACGCTGTCATCGGCGAGCCGCTGCCTGTGAATGGCCACGTCACGCTGTGCGAAAAGCCCGGATTCGGAGTAGAGCTCAATCGTGACCTGCTTCAGCCGGTCGAATTCTCGAATTGAGAGCGAGTAGGCTTCGTGACGAACAAGACCAAATGCGGGGTTCTGGGGGCCGGCTGGTGGGCGACCTACGCGCACATTCCGGCGCTTCTATCGCATCCGCGGGTGGAGTTGGTTGCCATCCAGACGAATGACGCAAAGCAGGCGCGCAGAGTGGCCGACGATTTCGGCGTGCCCCACGCGTACACAAATGCTGATGAGCTTCTTGCGATCGATGGCTTGCAGGCTGTCGTGATCAGCAGCAGTCCTCATCTGCACTTTGAGCAAGCCGAAGCCGCACTGAGAGCCGGTAAACATGTGCTTATTGAGAAGCCGATGACCTTCACGGCAAGCCAGGCACATAATCTGCTGGAACTGGCCGGGCAGCGCGATCTCCGGTTCCTGATCAGTTGCCCGTGGCACTACACGACTCACGCCGCGGCTGCGCAAAAGCTAGTTCGCGAGGGACGGCTTGGCGAACTGCGCATGATCAGCGTGCTGATGACCAATCCTGTAAGCCGGCTGCTGCGCGGGGAAGATACAGCTCCGACGCATAACTCCGAAGCGGCATATGTGCCACCGCAAAAGGGCACGTATTGCGACCCCAAAATTGCCGGCGGCGGCCAGATTTATACGCAGGTGTGCCATGTGGCAGCTTACCTGGCTTTTCTTACCGGGATGACGGTAACCGATGTTTTCGCCCGCTTTCACTATGACGGCGCATGCCTGGACATCTACGACACATTGAATCTGCGCCTGGAAGACGGCACGCTGGCGAGCATTGCCAGCACTGGCGCTACAAACTTGAACCTGCGTACTTACGAAGTGCGAATCTTCGGCACGCGGGGATTGCTCTACATGGACCTTTGGCGCGGCACAATGGAGTTTACCCGCATGACGGGTGAGACGGTTGCGTATCCGGCACTGGCCAGCGAAGAGATCTATCCGCATCGGGCTCCCGCACTCAACCTGATTGACTCAATCTTCGATCCGTCCTGCAATCGCTCGCCGGCATCTCTCGGCGTCACCGCCATGGAAGTAATCGAGGCCGCCTGCATTTCGGCAAACAGCGGACAAAACATTCTGATTCCCAGCCACATGGAGCAAAACGCGTGAGCACCCGTCGCCTGCGTGGCATCACATGGAACCACAGCCGCGCTTTTCCGCCGCTGGTCGCCGCATCGCAGCGCTACGAGGAGTTGCACCCGTCCATCCGCATTCACTGGGAGAAGCGAACACTCGACGAGTTCGGCCATGCCGGCCTTGCTGAGCTGGCGCGCAGCTTCGACCTGCTCATCATCGATCACCCGATGCTCGGCGAGGTGCATCGCGATGGAACGCTACTCGACCTGAAGCCGCACATTGAGCCGAACGCCATTACACGGCTTCAAGAGGACGCGCTCGGCCCTTGTCTCGAGAGCTACTGGTACGAGAGCCGGCTCTACGCGCTGCCGGTGGACGCTGCTGCTCCGGCGGCAAGCTACCGGCCCGATCTTCTCGATAATATCGGCAGGACGCCGCCTGAGACCTGGGACCAGCTCATTGAGCTGGCGCGCACTGGCACGGTGCGCATGCCTGGTTTTCCAGCCGACCTTTTTCTGAACTTTCTAGGCATGTGCGCCACGCGGCGCGGCTTGATCGAAACCGAAGACCAGTTTCTCGATCCCGCGTGCGCCTTTCTTTGCCTGGAAGAGTTGCGAGAACTCGCATCGTTTATGCCGCCGGAGATCTACACGATGAACCCGATCGACATTTACGAAGCGATGTCGTCAAGGGACGACTTTGCCTATTGTCCGTTTGCTTATACGTACAGCAACTATTCCCGGCCCGGCTTCGCTCAGCACACGCTGCTGTTTGCCAATCCGGTTTCACTGCGCGACGGAACCCGGCTGCGCACCATTCTCGGTGGCACGGGCATCGCCGTGTCTGCACGTTGCGGGGCGACGGTTGAAGCAATTGAGTTCTGCCTCTTTGTCTCGGGGCGCGAGTGTCAAAGCCATATCTACGGGCCGTGCGGCGGGCAACCGGGCAGCAAATCCGCATGGCAAGACCGGTTGCTCAACGCCGCCAGCAACGACTTTTTTGAGCGGACCATGGCCAGCATACAAAGTGCCCATGTGCGTCCTCGCTATGCGGGCTACATTGAATTGCAGCGCACTGCCGGAATCGCAATTGCCGCATTTCTGCGAGGGGAGATTAACACCGGCCGGGCGATTGATCGGATCGAGGAACTGTACATTCGCAGCCGGAAGGTTGCGCGGCGCGAAAAGGAGCCGGTGTAATGATCAATTTGTCGTGTTCGGATTACTCCTTTCCGCTGCTTCCGCCTGCCCGGCGGTTTGCGCTGCTCGAGTTGCTTGGATTCCACAGCGTGGATATCGGGCTGTTCGAGCGGAATTCCGGCCTGAGGCCGGCGCAGCTCGCTGCCGATCCCAAGGCGTTCACGCGGCGGCTAAGGTCGGAATTGCGCAGCGCAGGTATGCGGGCCGTTGACATCTTTCTGCAAACCGGCCTGGAACCTAAGATTGCCGCGGCAAACGATCCAAGCCTGCGTGTGCGCAGCCGCAATCGAAAAATGTTTCAGCTGGCGGTGGAACTGTGCACAGATCTCGGCTGCTCTCACCTGACCGGCCTGCCAGGCGTGCGGCATGAGGGAACCAGCGAAGCCGACGATCTTGCTCTGGCGCAGGAAGAAGCTGCGTGGCGCCAGAACGTGGCTACTAGCGCAGGAATCACGTACGCGATTGAACCGCACATCGGCTCACTGTGTTCCGATATAGCCGCGACGCGGGCCTTCATTGACTCGGTTCCCGGCTTGACGCTCACACTCGACTACGGACATTTCGTGGCCGCGGGCATTCCCTCGGGCGAGATTCACTCGCTGCTGCCTTATGCTTCGCACGTCCACGTGCGGGCAGGCGCGCCGGGCAAGTTGCAAACCACGCTTGATGAAAACACGATCGACTTCGCAGGAATCGTTCGCCGTTTGAGCAAGCGCAGGTACCGTGGCTCTTTGGCCGTTGAGTACGTCTGGACCGAGTGGCAACAATGCAACCGCACCGATAATGTTTCCGAAACGGTGCTCCTCCGGCGACTACTGGAGAAGCTGGGCCGAAAGCGTCTCAGCCGCGCGGCCGGAAGAAAGGAATCGCAGCATGTTTGATCTTTCAGGGCAGTTTGCTCTGGTAACCGGAGCTGCCACGGGTATTGGCGAAGCCATTGCAAAGCGCCTGGCCGAGGCCGGAGCGACGGTCTGCATCGCCGATCTGGATGGAGCCGGGGCGGCACAAGCGGCGAAGCGAATGGAGAACGGCGCCATATCGATCGCGCTCGACGTGAGCGACGCCGAGTCGGTTAATCGCGCTGTGGCCGATCTGGTTTCTACAGGCAAGGCCATCGACATTGTGGTGAACAACGCAGGACTGGCCGGAAAAGCCGCGCCGGTGTGGGAGCAAAGCGACTCCGACTGGCACAAGGTGATGGCCGTTAACCTGCATGGGCCGTTTTACCTTTGCCGCGCCGTGATTCCGCACATGCGCAGCCGGAGGTACGGCCGCATTGTGAATATTGCTTCGGTCGCGGGCAAGGAAGGCAATCCGAACATGACTGCCTACTCGGCCTCGAAGGCTGCCCTCATCGGGCTTACGAAATCGATGGCCAAAGAGGTGGCGGGTGAGGGCATCTGTATCAACGCGGTCTCGCCTGCGGTGATTCGCACCACGATTCTTGATCAACTTACGGCGCAGCAGGTCGATTACATGGTCCAACGCATCCCGATGAAGCGCACCGGGCAACCGGAAGAGGTCGCTGCTGTGGTGCACTTTCTTGCCAGCCGCGACTGTTCCTTTGTCACCGGCCAGTGCTACGACGTGAGCGGCGGCAGGTCGACGTATTAGCCGGAAGAAGTTTTTTTCGCTGATTACCGGTCTTGTACCACCACCACCCCCCAACCACTTCAAGCTAAAGCCCGCTATTCCAGCGGGCTTTTCTTTTGGGCCGAAAACCGCTCGGGCACCAAAGGAGGGTTGGGGACACTTCGTATCGATGCTTCGCGTCGATATTTCGCGGCGACATTTCGCGTTGAGGGGGGATCGATGGCGATGATTGCCATCCATTGAGTGCAACGCGGCGTGGACGTCAACGAGCTACCGACGGCGTTTCCTTCGCAACCCTGTGCCGGAAAAGCGCGTCGCCCATCGGCCTGCCAGAGGCGTGCCAGCATCGGATCGTCTCATAGACCATCACGGTTATATAAGTTACTGCGATCCACAAAATGACGGCTTCAATCGGCAGGTCGTCCCAGGCGCGGATGTATAAGCCCAGCATCGCAGTGTGCTGATAGGACCACCAGCCGTAGGGAATGGCCAGGGTGGCTTCCCAGAGCAAGCTGATCAGCAGAATCATGAAAAGCGTGAGGCTCAGCGCGCGCCAGTTGATCACGCGATTTACCGCACGGTAGAGGACCATGGACGGAAGAAACGCAGCAATAACCTGGAAGGTGAAATAGCCCGGAAAGCCGGGAAAGCCGGGTTGTGCCAGCCGTCGGTAAACGATGGCGCCACCAATGAGCATGATCGCGAGGATGAGCGACATGGCGTGGAACCCAAGGAGACGATCGAAACTGGTTCGTTGCGCGTCGTCCAACGGCACGGCGAAGGTCTTCAGCCAATATCCATCGAGCCAAACGTAGATCGACAACACCGCCAGAAAGCCGGTGAGATAGAAGATATATTCCTCGATCGGGACCGTATGGCCCAGCGCGAGCGCCGGAATGCGCAGCGTGGCATCGCGGTTCGGGTACCCGAAGAAGAATCGCGCCAGGAAGAAGTCCAGGGCCGCGCCCAGCGGAAACAGAATTCCGATCGTCCACCAGAAGGCGCGCTTCGAGATTCGGATGTGCTCCTGGGGAAGAAGCCAGAGAGCTATAAGGACGACGGGCACTGCGAAGATGAGCAAACTGACTGAGTATCCGTAAGGCGAGGGATTGCCGGCCACTATCTCACTCAACGGCCGGAAGGCAGAGGATTTGACGGTGTGCAGGGTGAGCGCCGCCGGGACGGAAATCATGGCGAGCATGGCAAGCACCACCCACGCACCGGAATTGGATGGCTGGCCAGTGTTTCGCGTGCGCATGGCAAGGCTTCTCCGGTGATGGGATGGAGAAAATATAGTCTTTGGCGGGGAACGGAGCAACATAATCCGTGACACCGTCGTCGCCGGCAGCGACATCTTCTCCTTTGTCCTGCCCTAATCCAGCGGAGCTCACTGGTTGAAGAGTCGCGGGCTGACGCGTTGCATCGGCTTTCCATCGGGAGTCGTGAAGAACGTGTCTATCAAAAATTCGATGAAGCGCTGCGTAAAGATAGTGCTGTGGTCAGGCACGATATCGGGATCGATTTCCATCATCCAGTAAGGCGACCCATTGCAGCGGTTCGGGCGTTCCTGAACGGCGAAGCACGTCTGCGTGTCGTAGAGGCGAAAGGCGCTGACGACGTTCAAATGCTCCTGATTGAAGAGGTCGCGGTTGCATTGCACAATCGCCTGCGGATTATGGATGGTGATCTTTTCGCCGGTGGAGGCGACCTGCATCTGCGTGGCGCCAATTGCCTTGAGCATGACGTGGCTCTGGAGAATCTGCATATGCGGCGCGGTGTTCATGTAAAAGGAACTTTGTGGGAGCGCGCCATCCTCCTGGGTCTTCAGCTGCCAATGAGGGTTCGGGGCATGTGGATCGAAGCAGGAGAGCGCGTAATTGCCACTGGTACCGGGGCCGAGATTGCGAAAGCTACCCGCAATTTTGAAGCCGAGCTCAGGCAGCGCATGCCCGATCGGAACAGCGACTTTTGTAGCCAGATCGCTGGTTGACGTGAGGGAAACAAACAGCGGCCGATCGGCAGTGTTGACGCCTGGCGGATCGGCGGCTTCGGTGGGCGATCCGTTCGCCAGAAACGGCTGGTAGCGATAACTGTTCGCCATTAGGAAATCCAGCATTGGCATAGCCTCTGAGGCTGCGCCGGCCGGGTTGATGAAGATGACGAGGTCGGCGTGGCCATTGGTGGCAGCAGAAGCTAACCGCAGTTTCTCCAGGGATTCAGTCGATCCCGCGGGTAACGCTGCGGCTTCCTGGGCGTACAAGGTGTCCTGAGCAATTTCGCCAGCGGTCATTTCACTGAGAGAGCGCTCGAGAAGAAGTCCGCCAAAGGAATGTCCGATGAAGATGGCCAGAGCGCGACTGTTTTCGTGGGTGCGCATGGCGATCTCTGTTAGCGCGGTGGAGAGTCTGGCGCTGGGGATGCGTATGGCGGCGGCCTCACGGTTGAAATAGGAGAATTGCTGTGCCACGGGCCAAGAGGACTTGATGAGGTTCCCACGCCAGCCGATGTAGATTCCGATAATGGGCCGGGTTCGTTTCAAGCGCGTGTAGAGGTCGCGGAGCGCTGCTTCGAATCCTGCGACATCACCGTTATCCGGGGCGGCGTTGTTCTTCCAGCCATGAACAAAAGTGATTACCACTGGCTCGGCCTGCGGGTCTGCATTGGCGCGGCTAATCACGCTGAGTGCGGTGTCGAGTTCACTTTTACCGTCGAGTTCACCTTGATCCCAAAGTTCTCCCATGTCATCGACTTCAATGAACGCGAGACAGATGGGAACAGTGGCGGTGACGCAGTCCCGGCCGGTTTTGACCTGCGTGACGGCGGGATCATTCGGCGCAGGAGGCGGAACTTCAATGGCGGGATCATTCAACCGGTAAGGCTTCAGCGGCACCTGGCAACCCTGGAGCAGAAACAATATCGACGCTATCGGAGCAAACAGAAGCAAACGGATTGCAAGTCTCATGGATTGCCTCCAGGCACGACGTTCGAGTGGTTTCGGTGCAGGATTGCGCCGATGATCCTGCTCTCCTCGGGCTGATACTCGGTCCAGAATGAGGACAGCACCGCAGTGCCAAATGCTCCAGCGGCACGCTCGCCGACGTTGGTGAATTTATTTTCCGCAGCGGGGTACCACGGATAACCGGCATAGGCTCCAGCGAATTCTCCAGCGAATCGCGAAATCGCAGGGATACGGTGGCCGTGTCCCGAACGCGTCGATCGGCGAACTGTGATCACGTCCCACCAGGCATGGCCGAATCGCTGCCAGCCATCATGCGTCAGCTGGTCGAGGCTCGTGTTCCCAGCGGGTAAGTCCCTAATCGCCTGCTGGTGGCGACTAATGGTGTCCGGGTCATTTCTATAGGCGAGAAATCGCGGATCATCGTTGAGGATGAGTCCGGTGAGATACTGCGCAGTGCCCTTGCCGAGTGTTTGCGTGTAACGTACGCCAACCCGCTGACCGTACCCGTACCAGGTGCGCTTCCATTCCGACGGCGACTGGATGATTTGCGCGCCGAGACCGTAGAAAACTGCGCCGAGCGCAGCCTGGTCTGTGACAGAGCCAGTGATAAAGTCGAGGGCCCGCTGCTTGGGCTTATACCGGCAGTTGGTGGTGGCGGTGAGGTCAGTGGGAAATGCGCCGGGGCAGACCTGCACGGTCTCAGGAAATTTGAGCGGAATAGCCTGGCCGTGCGCAAGGGATACGCCGGAGAACGAAAGCAGCAGGAAGACTGGGACTCTCAGGTATCGCATTGGCGTCACTCAGGCAAGCAGTTGACGGAAGTAGTCGTTGAGAAGCCGGTTGTCAGGGTCGAACTGCGTACGTGCCGACTTTATCGTCTCTAGCCGGTCGCCAGAGAACTTCTGCAGCATTGCGGCCGTCAATCCGGGTGTCTGGTTCAAGAGGCCACGGCCGTTGCGATCAATACAGAACTGGTTGTAGGCGACCAGGAAATCATCCCATCCGGGATTCGCGGTCGACACGGGATCGATGGTCATAACATTGCCATCCCACGAATAGGAGAGCAGTGACTTCTGATCCTGTGCAATGTAGTAGCCGACGTAGAGAAGATTGGAGCGGTAGCCTTTTTGCTGGTAATAGGATTTGCAAAATGCGAAGAAGTCAGTGATCGCTGCGGGAAAATCTTCTTCAGGGAACGCAAACAAGCTGAACGTGTATCGGCTGTCGTTCGAGACGGGAGGATAGTCGATGATCTGATCGCCGGGAATGGTGTAGTCGCTGGAAACGATCGTTTCGAGTTGTAGACGCCAGGCTGCGCCGAAGGCGTCGATGATCCCGTAACGGATCGACGGAATCGAGACGTTCTGCTCGGTGTCGTGACCAAATTTGGGGCCGGAGGTTCCCCAAATGTAGTTGCGGAGCGCCCAGGCTGCGTGGTTCGGCTCGCCAGTGGCGCCGGGATTGTATTTGCGGAACTCGACCGTGATCTTGTCCTGGAATGGAAAGAGGTAATACATCATCGAATAGCCGAGCGTCTTCAGGTCCGGTAGTTGCGCAAGAAAATCCTCAAGGCTATACGTCGTGTGGTGTACGTGCATGGGCGTCAGCGGGCGCACCTGATAAGTCACTTCGTAGATGATCCCGAAGAGCCCATAGCTGGAGCGCACCTGCTGCATCAGGCCGGGATTGGTGGCTTCGTCAACTTCGAGAAGGTCGCCGCTGGGGAGCACCATTTTGACTCCGGTGATGTAGGAGCCCACCTGACCGTACTCGCCGGCAAAGGAGGCGTCCTTGGTGCCGGCGCAGGCAGCGCTGCCCGCGGATAAACTTCCAATCTCGGTGTTGACGTAAAACTGCAGGTTCTGGGCTTCAAGTGCTTTTGCCATCTGCAGATGCGTGGCGTCAGCCTGGACCGTGAGCCCGGTGGGACTTATGCTGAGGATCTGATTCATCTTCATGCGGATCAGAGTGCCGCCGTCGGCGACACCGCAGGGAGCAGTGGAGTGGTTCGAGCCTACGGCGCGGACCGGCGACGGATAGTTTGCCGTATCCTTGAGGACGCGCACGATGTCGTCAACACTGTTGGCATCCACGACGGCTGCAGGATGCGAGACGATGTTGCCGAACCAGTTGGTGACGGTGGTGGTCGTGGTTTCGGTTGTCGCTGTTGCCGCGGTTGTCGCTGTTGCCATGCCGCACCTCGCGAGTTTTTCTGAGGAGCCCGGGAAATCAGACGGATTGCTGTATAACGTCGAAGGCCTTTTCGCTCACCATGTAAATGGCGGACGCGATGAAGTAGCCCGGGATCTTCGGAAAGACGGAAGCATCGACTACGCGCAATCCCTGTATTCCACGGACGCGGAGTCGGCTGTCGAGCACCGCCATTGGGTCGTTGTCGGCGCCGATCTTGCAAGTGCAGGAGGCGTGGTGTCCCCATGCTTCATTGCGAATAAACTGCCGCAGTTGTTCGGGTGTTGCGTAGTCCGGTCCCGGTGTCTCTTCGCTGGCGATCAGGCCGTCGCGTTGCAAACGCTGGTTCATGTCGCGAACGAACTGCACGCCGGCGACGAGGGCATCGAGGTCCGGATCGTTGGCGCGGGCGCCATCGCCGAAGTACTGGAAATTGATCAAAGGAGTATCCCAGGGAACCGCAGATTGCAAGCTGACCGTGCCGGTATTGCTGGTGCGGGCCTTGAGGATTGCCCAGGTAAAGCGATTGTGGTGGTACTCGAACAGCTTTGAATAGCCGGGCTGATAGCCGCGGAAATATGCGGGCAAACCGAATATATATAGGTCCGGATCCTTGAGGTCAGATCTCGACCGGCGAATGACTCCTATCAGCACGCCATTGGAGGCATAGACGCCATCGCCCCTTTGCATCCATTGCTGCATGCAAGAATCTGGGTTCGGATCGGGTGGAGCGAACGTGGCATTGTCAAGCAAGGCAAAATCGCGGGCGCAGCAAGAAACGACGGCGACTTCGTAGCGGTCCTGGAGGTTCGCGCCCACACCCGGAAGATCGATAACCGTGTCGATGCCGAAGCGCGCCAATTGTGCACGCGGTCCAATGCCAGAGAGCAGGAGCAACTGCGGCGTGTTGAACGCGCCGGCGGCGAGAATTACCTCACGCCGAGCAGTCGCCTGGCGGCGCGGGAAATCTGCCGTCGCGGCGGCCGCTGCGGGATCGGCGCGGTAGAGGTGAGCTTGTTCGACAAATTCGATGCCAATGGCTCGGCTGCCTTCGACGAGTACTCGCGTGGCGAGGCAATTCTGCTGAATCGTCAGGTTCTGCGGATATTGCTGCGCGACGCACAGGAGAAATTCGCGCGGGCCGTTCCGCTTGCCATTGGCAACAGCTAGCGGCGTGAAGACGAGCCCTTCGGGGCTAGAATTCATGTTGCGCGAGTCGTTCGGATCGAAACGGGTCTCAATTCCGAGGGCGGGGGAGCCGAGGTGATCGACGAGCGCTTCGCGTACGCCGTTCAGCAGAATCTTAATGATGTTTTTGTCCTTGAGCACAAGTAACGGGTCGGCCTCGCTCGTGGTCAGCCAGCCTTTGAAGCCGTGGCCTCCGTCTTGATTGCGCCAGTCTTCCTTTCCCTGGAAAAGCTCTCCAATGGTTGAGAACGCCTGATCCACATCCCCGGCTAGCGTTCCCGGAGCTGGGACGTACCGGCAATTCTCCAGACGCTCGAAATATGTGCGCATCTTTTCTGCGCGCCAGGAGTCATCACCGGTCAGTTTGGCGATGCAGTTCCAGTCGTCGTCCTGCGGGATCACGGTGATCATCGCGTTATGTGCAGTGCAGCCGCCGAGCGCGCCGGACCGCGGGTACCAGATCCAGTCGCGGCCATCTCGTTTTACGATTTTGGAGTCGCGCGCCTGTTGTGCGTCATCGGTATAGTGGCGGACGTAGTAGCTCCACGCGCTACCGGGATACTCGGAGGCGAGACCGTGGAAGACGGGAACCTCATACATCATGCGGCCCATTTCACAGGCCGCGTACGAATCGGCGCCAGCCTCAAGCAGAAGCACCTTCGATCCGGCACGTGCGAGATTGGCGGCGAGCGGTCCGCCTCCGGCGCCGGACCCAACAATGATGTAATCGAAATCGTTCATATCGACTCCCGATATCTGCAGTTGGGAGACATGCGTCTGTCAAAAAGTTTTCAGGTATTCAATGAGGGCGAGCTTCTCCTTATCGCTGAGCGGCGGCTCGTCGTGAGCGTAACTGGTGCCAAAGTAGTGGCCGCGGTTTACGATAAAGTCCGGGCACTTGCTTACCTGCATCAGCGGCTCAACCAGGTTGGCAAATACCCGGCGCGCATCATCGTCGCTGGGATTAGGCCCGAGCGCCTCCAGGTCGTGCTTCAAACGCAGGAGGATGTTAAGTAGCTTCTGATCGTGTTCGAGCGTGCCTGCAAGATCAGCGCCGTCGCTGAGCAGATCGAGATTAGCGATCAGGTCGATGGGAGTGCCAGGAGGAATCGGGCCAATCTGGATTCCTCCGGCCTGAAAGACGCTGGGCAGGAGACGATGACCGACCCCGATGAGTCCCTTCAGGTTGTCGGGCACGTATCCGGCAGCGACGCGGATATAACTTCGGGCGGTTGTGCGGTCGATCAAGGAGCCGGCGATCTGCGAGCCCACCAGATTGCCAATGACTGGATCCTTGTCACGCCGCTCAGGCCATAGCAGTTTGGTAATCGCATCCTGGAAGGAAGCCATGCGATTGTCGACCGAAGGGCTCGGGTTCCAGTCGTCATTCGGCGCATTGGGATTCAGACGGCCGACGCTGTTGTTCAGGAGAAATGGGGCGGTGGACCAAATGCTAATCAGCGACGGTGGCCGCGTGTAGCCGCGTCCGCCGGCGGGCATTTTGAATGAGTGCGGCTGGCCATTGAAAGGATCGTAATAGGTGATGGCGCCGACCGACGGCAGATCCTTGTAAGTTTCCGATGAGAAGTTATCCCAGATATTGCCTCGGATTGCGTTGGTCGCCAGGGGGCTGCAGGCATTGGTTTGGAGCAGCGTCACAGGCACGCGGAATTCGGCGGAGAGATAGTTGTCGTCGAGAAAATCCGGAGCCTTCACGATCGCTTCCATCTTCTTGTGAAAGTCTGGCGTCTTCGTCCACGCCCAGTAGGCGGTCCAGCACTTCATGTAGTCGGGGCCGGAGCAGCCGCCGGGATCCAGTCCCGGCGCGGGAGCCGGAAGCTTGCTGGAGTGGCAGCGTGCGCAGCGGTCGGCAAACACGGTTTTGCCCAGATTGAGCGTGGCGCTGTCGGCAGTGAGATACTTCGCTCCTCCGGGAGCATCCTTCAACTTGTGCGGCGCGGTGCTGGCAAGGAAGAACAAAGCCATATTGGGCGACTGCGCCTCTGTGGCCTGCCAGTAGACAGAGTTCTTGCGGGCGACGGCAATTTCAATGGGCGTGGTCTGCTTGCCGCCAACGAGCGCATTAAAGTGCAGCAGCCATTCCTCGCTGAAAAGGCCAATGTTGAGATAGACCCGATTCAGCGCGCCGAGAACGCCGACAGAGTCTGAGCCATCTTTCAGCACGCGTGGCGAATAAGATGTTGCCGGCGCCGTGAAGTACTTCGCCAACGGCGATGACGCGGGGACATAGTCATTCAGCTGCTTATTGTTCAGGCTGCCGCCACTGAGTGTTTCCTTGCCGAAGCGCAGCGCTTGATCGAGACGCGGTCCTACATCGTAAATAGCATTCATGGTCCGCGGGTTGTTAATGTTGTCGGTTGAAACCAATGACGTGTCCAGGGTCCCGGGCCTCTGGCTGTGGAATAACTGGAAAACATAGTTGTTGGGATCGGCCTGCCAATCGAAGATGCGGTCGAGCCAGAAATACTGAGCGCCCACGTTGGAGGAGAGATTTTCCCACGCGGGGTGTTCGGGATCGGCAGGAGGCTTCAACGGGTTCGGTCCGACATGGCAGAAGGCACAGGACATGCCGACGCGGTAGGGGCGGATCAGGTTCTTATCGTTGTAGTAGCTGGGATCTGTATAGTAGCGGACTGGATTCCACTTTTTGGCTGCGGCGGCATCGAAGGCGGGGTTGGGAAAAAGCCTGAGCCCAACGATGCCGGATGCCCATCCGTAGTAGGAGCCGACAGGCAGGTTTTCCCCGCGTGCGCCTATACGCGCGCCAGGATATTAAGCGTCGTTTTCAAAGGGATCGGGCGGGCAATTGGGGTCGCGCTTGTCGAGCCACAAGCCATAGCGGTTTGGATCGGGCCCGGTGGCTTTGGTGAAGCAGGGTTCGTTGACCAGACCAAAGTAAGCCCAGCGATTGTCACGCGAGAACTTCAGGCTCGGATGAGATGAGAGCGTCTTGAGAAAGTCAAGCGCGCCAAAACTGGAGTTACCAAGGGTATCCCAAAAGCGGTCGTTCCCTCCGGTCCAGAGAAGCCACATGTTCCGGCCCTTGATCTGCTCGGGGGTAAGCGCCAGACCACCATCCATGTCGTGGAAGTAGTCTTCGTCGGCCGCGGGAAACGACGCGACATCGCGATGGGCGCGCATCGCTTCGTCTTGAACGGTTCCGGGACGGGGCTGCTTTTGGCAACCTGTGGCCAGAAGAGCAAATGCAAAAACGAGCCCAACAACACGAATACGCCGGTGTGCGCACACGCTGGCACCTCCGATGCACGGCTTTGTCAGGACAGACGCTTCCGCGAAACGGATGGCCGGGGAAAGGGGTTAGCGTCGGTATTGAGCAAACATCATGCGCTGCGGAGGAAGAGATGTCAAGCAGATTTCTGCGTTGCGAAGCAGGCTTGCCTGCTCTGTCATGACGAAATTACTGACTTCTAATCCCGGAGCGACGAGGTCTCGCGCAAGCGTCTACGACGCCGTGTGGAAGCAGAGTCGTAAGATCGACGTGCTCTTTGCCAATGCCGGCGCTTCGCAGCCGCGGCCGGTTGAGTTCGGCGACGAACAGTTTTTTCGATCTTCACTTTGACGCTAAAGTAAAAGGGCTCTTCTTTATCGCGCAGAGGGCTCTGCCACTGCTGAATAACGCGCATCCGTGATCCTGAACGGCTCCACTACTCCGGTGAAAGGGTTCTCCGGGATCGCCGTCTGCCATGCCAGGCGCGGCTAGACGCTTAATAGTGTTTGAAGACGCCAAAAGTCAATTCAAAGATCATTGACGCTAGTGGCCGTGGATCCGCTGAGGCCCAATGCGACCATCAATGAATGGGGCCAGTCTCTCCTCCATGCCCCCCGGGAGTGTTTTTCTGAAGCAGAAACGATAGCGAGAACATCAGAAGGCACATAACAAAGAACAGCCA
>JASIJW010000103.1:0-4192 GCA_030050035.1 Acidobacteriaceae bacterium
TTTAGCGCCGGATACCAGCCGAAGAGCAGGCCGAGCGGGATGCCGAGACCCAGCGCAGCAAAGTAGCCGATAGCGACGCGGCGAAGAGAATCGACGATGTCGTGATAAAGCAGGCCTCCCTCAACCAACTGCGTGAGCCCGCGCTCCACCTCACGCGGAGACGGAAAGACTTTAGTGCCCGTCCAGGTCACGGCGTATCGCCACAGCAATAGGAAGAGCGCCGTGGCCAGAATCGGCCACAGCCAGCGTTCCAACTTGTGTATGCTGTTGGAGTTGTTCATAGCCGGTGGGCCAATCCAATCTGTCCCAGGATGCCGTCGCGCAGCTCAAGATAACGCGGCGAACTGATGTCACGAGGATGGGGAACATCGATGGGAACAATCTGCTGGATGCGGCCGGGGCGCGCGCTCATGACAACAACACGGTCTGAAAGTTGAACTGCCTCGTCAATGTCATGGGTCACGAAGAGAATGGTTTTGCGCTCTGCATGCCAGATGCGCAGCAACTCACTGCGCATGATCATGCGTGTAATGGAATCGAGCGCACCGAACGGCTCGTCCAGGAACATCACGTCGGGATTGACCGCGAGTGCCCGGGCAACTTCAACGCGCTGCTTCATGCCGCCCGATAGCTCATGAGGATACGACTTCCCGAAGCCCTCCAAACCTACCATCTTGATGTAATAGTCCACGCGCTGCGCGCGCTCGTTGCGCGAGAGCTTGCTCAGACCAAAGCCGATGTTCCCCTCGACGGTGAGCCAGGGAAAAACACCACGCTCCTGGAAGACGAAGATGCGGCGCGGATCGGGTCCGCGGACAATCTCGCCGTCGATGAGGATCTTTCCCCTGGTTGGCGCCAGAAAGCCGGCCATCGCGCTCAGCAGCGTCGACTTGCCGCAACCAGACGGGCCTAGCAGACACACAAACTCCCCGTCGCCGACCTCAAGGTCAATGTTTTCGAGCACCGGCAGCGTTTTCCCGTCGCGCTGGAAGGCCATGCTGACGTCTTCGGTCCGCAGCTTGACTCTGAGCCCAGATGCCGGGATTTCGGCCGTGGCGGCGGCTCTCGTGGTTGTAGACATCACGCCTTCTCCTCAAATCCCCACCGCAACGCGTTGGCGCGCTCCAGCGAGTGCACTCCGTTGTCAAGCAGCAGCCCGACAACCCCGATGATGACCATGCCGGCCACAACAAGGTCGTAGCGATTCCCCGCATTGCGAGCGTCCACGATCAAGAAACCGAGGCCTGAATTAACCGCGATCATCTCCGCAGCCACCACCACCAGCCATGCAATCCCGAGTGTGATGCGCAGGCCTGTCATGAGACGCGGAACAATAGCCGGAAAGAGAATTCGACGCATAAGGACAATCGGGGAAAGGCCGAAATTGCGCCCCGCGTTGATATACACCGCAGGCACGCTTTGCACCGCGTTAATCACTGCCAGGAGCAGGGGCAGAAAACAGCCGACGAAGATCAGAAAGACCGCTGCGAGATCTCCCACGCCAAACCAGAGGATAGCGATCGGAATCCAGGCGAGGGGTGAGATCGGGCGAAGAATCTGCAGGATGGGGTTGAGCGCCATCTCCGCGCGCCGGTACCAGCCCACCGCAAGACCCAGCGGCACCGCTACAAGGACCGCGAGAAAAAATCCCCATGTCACGCGGAATACTGAAGCAACCGTATATTTAACAATCAACCCGTGGGGTACAAGGTCGGCGATGCCGTGGGCCGTTTTCCAGGGACCGGGCATCAACTGGCCCGGATGCCGCGTGACGGCCAACTGCCACGCGCCCAGCAATACGAGAATGAAGATAGCTGGCTTCAGCCAAAGGTACATTTTCAAGGCGGTTTACCGGTATTCGGTTCTCCAATTGTGGCAGGAAACCGCTCAGACACGTCAAATGCCCGTGAGCGCGATCACCGCGAGTTTAAGCGCACCGCTCTAACTACGCCTCATCCGAAAGTTGGAGATCGTATCGCTCCGCCGGTGCTACTTCCTGGCTGTTTGACCGGAACTCCAGTGATATACGAACTCCACATATCCGAACTGCATGTTCTTGTCTTCCGGATAAACCGCTGCAACCACCGACTTGCCCTGGGCATAGGCATAGTAAAAGTTGATGTTGATGTTCTTCGTAGTCTGCCAGTCCGCGCTGATATCGGGCACGGATGCAAGAGAAGTATGCCCGTTTGCGGGATGCGCAGAAAAACCGAAGGACTTGTTGTCGAAGGCACCCCCACCCGAGTACCAGAGATCTTGTCCCGAGGTAAGCTGCAGCCAGTGCAGGTCGGAGCGGAGCGCGACTTGCTTTACCGGCTTCTCGATCACCTGCACAAATTCGTCCGTGCTGTTCATCAGGTTGTAGAACGGCAAGCGCGCGTAGAGGCGCGGAGTGGGAAGCAACTGGAAGAACGTGTTATGCGTGCCGTCTGACGGATTGTTGTCGCCGGTCGAACGGAACCAGCCTCCGCGGAACCATGGTGCCGCAGCCTGCTTTCCAAAGCGGTACCCGCCTTCAAGGGCGGCGGCTCCGGCTCGCTGATCCAATACCCCCCAGCGGCCGTTTTGCAGAGCGCCCCAAAAAAGAAAATCAAACTGGCCGGAACCGGCCGGAACGACCGCTGTGAGATTGCCGCCATAGGTGCCAATCCGAATGTTCGAGTGCTCTGCAGTACGCACCGCCAAGGGGCGATTGTCCGTCTTCACGACGCCCGTCCGTCCGTCGTGATAACCGATAGCAAAGGCGCGCCAAAGCACGTGGTCCCGCGCCTCAGGGTGAGTCAGGGACAGATATTGGGCGTCGACGTTCAGCTCCGGATTGCCGTTCATGTTGAAGACGCCCTGATCGCTCCGGGCTGCCATTGCAGCCACGTTCCAGCTGCCGAGCTGCCACTGCCCATCAACTCCATCCAGGCTGCGTTCCGCGTTGATGAAGCTGAAGTTGCTGATCAGGCGATTTGACGTGCGGTTGTCCTGCAGCCAAGCCAGGGTGGGATTTTTAGGTTTCGTTTCTTGACCGTCAAAGAATTCGAATCGGCCCACGCGAATGGTCTTGCCTTCGCCGTCGAACCGCACAAAACCCTGTTTGAAAAATGCGGCGACAGGATAAGCGTTGTTGCCGTTCGAAGCATAGTAAGTTCCGCCCAGACCCAGCTGGCCCTGCGCAGTGACCGCCGAAACTGCGTTGTCCGGCGCGTCCAAAACGGTTGGCTGTGCGAGTTCGAGTTCCCAGTCCCAGCGATGAAGATGCTGGGTCATCCCCAGCCGCTGCAATGTCTGCACGTAGGCATAGCTGCTCTCATAGGGCGGCGCAGCGAACCACTGCCACGCATCCATGCGGGTCCGGTCGTAGACAAAGACATTGACGGGCGGCTTGTCTGCGGGTGCGGATTGGGCTACAGCGCCAGGAAGGGCCAGTATTACAACTGCGGCCAACAGCAGGCACGCCGTGCGAGAAAAGATACGGCGCGTGCTACCGGCGCCTGTCCAAAGGGAATTCATCAGCAGTCTTGACCTCCAAAGAATCTCTGACCTAGGCGCGTGGAGAATGTACTGCCATCACGCGCTTAGGGGTTTGCCGCTCGAGTTTGCTGCTACTTCACCTGCCTGCAGTTCTGCTAAGTATTAGCTGTGTGTACTTTAGCGAGAACGAGGCACGGTTTGCATGAGAGCTTCGGAGGAATCATGACTCGTCCGAAAGGTGGAGAAACCGGCAATGAGCCTGGCGCGGTGTACGGGCAGGTGGGGATAGGGCAGGTTGAGATGCAATCCGCCCTCAAAATCGCCGTAATCGAGCCGCTGCCGCGTACACTGGAGACATTCGATCCCCGGAGGCAATGGCGATGGATCACTACATAGAGCGGGTCGTCGACCTTACCGACCCGGGAGCGAATCAGCTCTTTAATGTCACGGTTGAGGAGGCCGTTGCGCGTTTGCACACGGGCAATCCCGGCGCAGTTCGCGGGATTCATGGATCGTTTACCCTTGTTGCCCGTGAGGGGAAGACGGTGAGAATGGCGCGCTCGCTCGATCGCCCGATGCGATACTTCCTGGCGAAGCGCCAGGAGGGCCCCGTGCTCGTTGTGGCGCAACGCATTGACGCGATCCGTAACTGGCTGGCAAGCGAGGGTCTAGCGGGGCAGTTTCATCCGAGCTACACGCGCATGGTGCCGGCACATTACATCGTGGAACT
>JASIJW010000104.1:0-2990 GCA_030050035.1 Acidobacteriaceae bacterium
ATGCCAGTGAACTGCTCGGCCACATGGAAGGGCTGCGAAAGGAATTTTTGTACTTTTCGCGCCCGTGCGACCGTCAGCTTATCGTCCTCAGAAAGCTCATCGATGCCGAGGATGGCGATAATGTCCTGCAGGTCCTTGTACCGCTGCAGAATCTTCTTCACGCCCTGGGCCACGTCGTAATGTTCCTGGCCAACCACCCGCACCGAGAGGATGCGCGAGGTCGAAGCCAGCGGATCGACGGCCGGATAAATGCCCAGCTCCGACAGCGGACGGCTCAACACGGTCGTCGCGTCCAGGTGAGCGAACGTCGTCGCCGGCGCGGGATCGGTAAGGTCGTCGGCGGGCACGTAAACCGCCTGCACCGAGGTCACCGAGCCCTTGCTCGTCGAAGTAATGCGTTCCTGCAACTCGCCCATTTCGGTGGCCAGATTCGGCTGGTAGCCCACAGCCGAGGGCATGCGGCCCAGCAGCGTCGACACCTCGGAGCCGGCCTGCGTGAAGCGGAAGATATTGTCGATGAACAGCAGCGTGTCGGCGCCTTCCTGGTCGCGGAAGAACTCGGCGACGGTGAGGCCGGTAAGGGCCACGCGCAAACGCGCGCCCGGCGGCTCGGTCATCTGGCCGTAAACCAGCGCGCATTTTGACTCCTGCCACTTACCGGGCTTGATGACGCCGCTCTCGCTCATTTCGAGCCACAGGTCGTTGCCCTCGCGCGTGCGCTCGCCCACGCCGGCAAACACCGAGTAGCCGCCGTGGTTTTTGGCCACGTTGTTGATCAGCTCCATGATCACGACGGTCTTGCCCACGCCGGCGCCGCCAAACAGGCCGATCTTGCCGCCCTTCAGGAACGGCTGGATGAGGTCGATGACCTTGATGCCGGTCTCAAACATCTCCTCGTGCGTCGACTGCTCGTCGAAGAGCGGCGCAGGACGATGGATCGGGTTGCGCTCCTTCTCGCCGATGGGCCCAAGCTCGTCGACCGGCTCGCCGATGACGTTGATCACGCGGCCCAGCGTCTCTTTTCCAACTGGGACGCGGATCGGACCGCCCAGGTCGATCGCCTTCATCCCGCGGACCATGCCGTCAGTCGCTTCCATGGCGACGGTGCGCACGCGGCCCTCGCCCAGGTGCTGCTGCACTTCGAGGATCACGTTAATGGGCATGGGAACGGTGAAGCCGTCGCTCACCACGCGCAGCGCCTGGTAAATGGGCGGCATCTTCGCCTCTTCAAATTGAACGTCCACGGCCGGGCCGGAGACCTGAATCACTTTGCCAATGTTTTCTGCCATGTTTGCCTTCTCGAATCCAATCTTTCGAACAGCTCCGCTCAACCGGGGTGCCCCACCCTCGCGACGTCTTTGTTTTTGTCGCTAGGGTGAGGTTCCACAAACCTACAGCGCCGCTGCTCCCGAAACAATCTCGATAATCTCCTTGGTAATGGCCGCCTGGCGCACGCGGTTCATATGCAGCGTGAGCGAGTCGATCATATCCGAGGCATTATTCGTTGCCGAGTCCATCGCCGTCATGCGGGCCGCGTGCTCGGCGGCCACAGATTCCGTCATTGCGTGGTAAAGCATGGCGAAGATGTACTGCGGCAGCAGCCCGGCAAACAGTTCCTCCGGCGACTGCTCGTAAATATAGTCCACGTTAGCCGTGCCGAATTTCTTTGCTTCCTCCTCGGCCTCGACCGTATCCGCCGGTTCCAGCTCGATGCCTGCGCTCCGCGCAGCTTCGCCGGCGCGCTCGCGCTCCTCGCGCGTGGGCTCAACGGCTCCTGCGATCTGCGGCTTGCCCACTTCCATCAGCGGCAGCAGCTTTTCCACCACAAGTCGCTGCGCGATCACCGACTTGAATTCGTTGTAGACGATATAGGCAGCGTCGATCTCCTCGTGCACGTACCGCGAGACAATGCTGTGCGCCAGTTCCTGAACCCGCGGCGCCTCCAGATTGGTCAGCATCCCCGGATAATCGCCGGTCAATTCCACCGGACCCTTGCGCGCTTCGCGCGCCAGCCGCCTGCCGTGCTCGTCGGTGTGCTCGTGGTAAACGGCAACCGGATAGCGCCGCCGCAACTGGTCGCGGCCCTTGCGGCCCACGGCCACGATGTCAATTTCCTTATCCGGATTGCCGCCAATGAACTGGTAGGCCGTCTTCAGGATGTTCGAGTTGAAGGCGCCGGCAAACCCCTTGTCACCGCTGATGACGACCAGCAGAATGCGCTTTTCCGGCCGCGTGATAAACAGCGGATGCGCCAGGTTGCCGGTCTTCTCGTCGAAGATGTCCACGCGGCGCGTGAGCGACTCGAGGACGCTTGAGATCATGCGCGCGTAAGGCCGCGCTGTCAGAGCCCGCTCCTGCGCCCGGCGCAGTTTGGCCGCCGAGACCATCTTCATGGCCTTGGTGATCTGCCGCGTGTTCTTCACGCTACGGATGCGGCGTCGTAAATCGAGAACATTGGCCATAAATCGACTTTCAGTCCAAAGCTGTCAGCTTACAGCCGACAGCTAACAGAACAATTCATCCCCAAGCAGGCAGCCAAGACTGTCTGCTGTTAGCTGTTCGCTGCCTGCAGCTCCGCGACAAACCCTTCCTTGTATTCCTTGATGGCGGCGTGCAGGCGGTTGCGCAGGTCATCGTCGAGCTGCTTTTTCTGCGTCAGGTCGCTCAACAGCGCCTGCTGCGAGCCTTCAAAATATCCGTGCAGGCCCTCGTCGAACCTCATAATGTCTTCCACTTTCAGGTCGTCCAGGTAGCCTTGTGTTCCGGCAAATAGCACCACTACCTGTTTCTGCCAGGTCAACGGATGGAACTGCCGCTGCTTGAGCAGTTCCGTCAGCCGCTGGCCGCGGTTAAGCTGCTTCTGCGTCAGCGGATCGAGATCCGAGCCGAACTGCGCGAAGGCCGCCAGCTCGCGATACTGCGCCAGATCCAGCTTGAGCGTAGAACCGACCTGCTTGACCGCCTTGATGGCCGCCGAAAAGCCCACGCGT
>JASIJW010000105.1:0-3254 GCA_030050035.1 Acidobacteriaceae bacterium
CTCGGGTCGAGCGAGATATCGCCGGTGTTGTCATCGTAGAGTTCGAGCCAGAAGTTATCCCGCACCGGACAAAGTACGCCCACCTGCCGGTAATTGCGAATCGTCCATGGAATGAGCAGGACGATCGTGCTCAAAATCGCAAAAAGCGCGTTGCGCAGCCAGGGCTTTCCCTCCGCCCGGAGCTGCCATGCGGCAAAACCAATCAGGAAGGGCAGCGTGGAAAGCGTAGACGGATTCGAAAGCGCGGTTAGCCCATAGAGCGCTCCAAAACCGAGCCACGGAAAGATGCCCCCGAATCGATGACTTTGGAAGCGGTGGATTCTCTGCGCAATGCAGAAGCACGTGGTAAACAGCAGACCGGTGAGCGAATACTCCCAGACGCGCGTCGCTGAAAAATAGATGGCGAACGGATAGAGCGCCCACATCCAGGCCGCGGCTTTGGCCGCCCGCGCTCCCAGCGAGTAATTCGCGCTGAAGTAAACCGGGATGCAGGTGAGCGCCGAAAGCAGGCTGTTCACGCTGAGGATCACGAACGCCGACGTCAGCGAATAAACGCCGAACACGCGGAAGACCAGCGACAACAAAAATGGATACAACGGCGGCTGCATTGCCGTCGGCCCCGTCCATGGGTGAGAAAGCGAGGGGTAATAGGGTGAGCTGAAGCCGTGGCCGCTGGCAAGCGCCCGTGCAATCCAGCCCATTTCCCATCCGAACCCTTCATAGAGTTTGTCGGCGTCCGGCAAAAATCGATAAACGAAGCAGACAACAATCATCCGCACAAGGAAAGCCGCGACGACAGCCGCAATAAGGGGCCGATTCGTCAGGATGGATTTCCTGTAGGGCGGCGCAGGCGCAACCAGAGTTGCCAAATCAGACCTCGAATGAAGCAGATATTTAGGGCTATTGATTCGTACTGTAGATGAGTAGACGGAAAACGGCGCCGGCGCGTCCATGAACTTTTACAAATTCCTTATATATTTCGCAAAATTCGTACTTTGCGGAACGCAAAAAAGGCGCGGGCTCTGCGGACCGCGCCCTGCAACGGTTCTGCTATGAGGAACTTCCGGGCGATGCCTTAATCGTCGTCATCGTCCTTCGACGCGCTTTTGACGCGCGCCTTGATCATCTGCGGCACCGGCTTATCGCCCATCGCATCCTTCCACAGGATCACGTTCAGCTTGTCGGCCGGTGCGCGGTCCGCATGCGTAAAGTCCATCTTCATGCTGGCCCGGGCGCCATATGCGTTTTTCGTGTTGGCCGTGTAGATGAGCCCGTTATCTCGGTTCGAGTAATCGGCATTGTAGGGCGGCTGGTCGCCAGGACCGGTGAACAGGCTGGCGATCTGCGAGCAGAAGGCGTCATTGTTATTCATCGGCGGCAGTCCCAGCAGCGATTCCATCGTACGGATCACGCTCACCGTCGAATAAAAATGACTATCGACAAATGGCCCGCCATTCGGCCCATGCGGCGCATACTTGCTGATTACCAGCGCAACCGAGCGGTGCGCGTCCACGTGGTCGGCGCCGTTTTGCGCGTCATCCTCCAGGATGAAGATCGCCGTGTCATCCCAGAAGGGCGAATGCGAAATGGCATCAACGACACGGCCCACGGCCAGGTCGTTATCGGCAACCGAGGCTTGCGGGCGGGGCGCGCCCGGCCGCGTGCCCGCGGTGTGATCATCGGGCAAACGCAGCTGGATGAAATTCGGCATCGTATCGCGGCCCTGTTCGCGGTCGGCGATCCACTGCTTCAGGTGCCGCTCAAAGATGTCTTCCCGCACCTGGTCCGGAATAGCGAGATTGAAGTCCGGATACTCGGGCGCGAAGTGGCCCACCAGCTCCGGCTTGGTGGCCACATTGGCTTCGAGCAGCGGAATGGCCCACGGCCATTTGTTGATTCCGCCGCCCCACTCGGCCGGCAGCGGCTGACCGGGAGCGACAGAATTGCGCGGGCAGCTTTTACCAGCGAGCAGGGGCCCGAGCTGCGGGTTGGCCGTGGCATGCGAGTTGCAAAACGTTGACGCAATGTACTCGCCGAAGTGGTAGTAAGTCTTGCCGTGCGCGGCCATGTTTCCCCAGAGGTAACCGCTGGCCGGCTGATTCACATCAGGAATCTTCTGCAGCAGCGGGTAGCCTTCCGAAACCACACCCTCGTAATCGTACGTGCGCTCGCCGCCGCGGTAACTCTGCTGCCAGGTCTTTTCCAGATAATCCGAGCCGATGGCCGCATTCGACCACACGTGCCCGTCGCCCGAAACCTCGCCCGAGTCGTAGAAGTTATCGAGCAATCCGAATTGCAAGGCGAGCTTGTGCTCGTTCGGCGTAACCGGGGTGCCGTACATGGCCAGACTCGGATCGCCATTGCCCACGCGCTGGCCGTTTTGTTCCAGATCGCCCAGGATCTGATCGTAAGTTCGGTTTTCCTTAATGATGTAGATGATGTGCTTAATCCGGCTCTCGCTGCCGTCAGCAAATACTATCTTCTGCTGGGCCGCCTTCATCCGGTTCGCGGCGAGTACGGTTTCTGTCCACTGGGCAAGACTGCCGGCAATCTGCGACTCATCAATCGAAGCCAGCGAGCCATAGAGAAGCGTAGCGATATAGGCATTGCCACGCCTGGCCGGTGCTCCCCCGTTGGCCGCCGGCGGCTGCTGAAAGTTATTCGGGCCGGTTCCCTTGCTCTTGTCTGTAGCAACGTAAAGCTTGCCGCCGGAGAACGCCATCGAAATCGGCATCCACTCTGTGGGGATGAAACCATCGGGCTCAATCATGCCCTGCTTCGCTGTCGCGGGCGTCAGCTTTGCAGTGTCGAAGACTGCGACAGCATCCGTCGCCATGTTGGCAACATACAGCCGGCTACCATCGGCGTTGGCCGCCAGCGCCACAGGTTCGGCGCCAAAGTAACTCTGGCCCGGGAGCCGCGTATCGAAGTAACCGTTCACTGCAAATTTCTTCCCGCGTACATCCACAGCGGCCACGGCGTCGCGATTGGCGAGCGCCACATACAGCGTGTTGCCGTCCGGCGAAAGCGCAAAGGCGCAAGGATGCGTCCCGGGGGCGATGTCGCTCGACGGTTTGAGCAGCGCGAGCCTGCTACCCACCTTGCCGGACTTGAGATCGAGCTCCACGATCTCCGAAGCATTCCACAGCGCCACAAACGCGCGGCCGCCGTCGCGCGCAAGCGCCAGAGCAATGGGGTAGGTGGCCGGAACGGAATCGCTCTCGGAAAGATCGAAGCTTTTTTCAATTTTTCCG
>JASIJW010000106.1:0-6427 GCA_030050035.1 Acidobacteriaceae bacterium
AATGAACGAAAACGAACATCCCCTGGCCGCACTTGATGACGCCGGCCTCGACGCGCTGCTGCGCCGCGCCATCCGCATCATCATTGTCCTGGGCGTGCTGGCGTCGCTCATCCTTTGGATTGCTTCGACCTGGCGCAACGCTGCAATGCTGGCTGTTGGCGCGGCCATCTCGGCGGCCAGCATCTTTGAGTGGCAGCGGCTGATCCATTTCATCAACGCCAGGCTGGACAACAAGCAAGCTCCCGCGGGAACGGCCATGGCACTGGTGTTTTTTGCCGTGCGCTTGCTGATCTTTGCAGGGGTCATTTATGGTAGCCTGAAGTGTTTCCGGGGCTCTGTAGCCGCGCTGTTATGCGGTCTCGGGCTGGCAGTCCTGGCCACCGTCTGGGAAGCGCTCCACCTGCTTCGCAACTGAAAAACAGGGATCAGGTTTCAGGGGTCAGGGATCAGAAAAACCCGGCGCCGGAAACTTGTGGCCCGGGAACAGAGAGATCGTCCGAATTCCATGCAGGAACTTGGCATTACACACTTCTTCAACGCCATCTTCGGCGCGTTTTTTACCGCGCTGATGCAGCTTGTGGGCTTCCATCCAAGGCATCCCGGCAGGCCCATCAACGACGTCTTCGCGCTCGAACTGCTGGTGTTCTTTATCCTCGTCGCCTTTTTCATCGTGGTGCGGCTGACGCTCTCCGTGGACCGCCCGGGACCCGCGCAACACGTTGCCGAGATGGTGCACGAGTTCGTCGACAGCATGGGCGACCAGGTGATCGGCCACGGTCATGAGCGCTTCCAGGCCTTTGCCGTCTGCGTGCTGCTGTTCATCCTGCTCAACAACGTGGTGGGACTGCTGGTGGGGCTGATTCCCGGCGTGGTGACGCCTACTGCACAGCCGGTGGTGCCGCTGGGCATCGCGGTGCTCACGTTCCTCTACTACAACTTCCACGGCTTGCGGGTGCATGGACCCGGTTACATCAAGCAGTTTTTGGGGCCGCTGTGGTGGCTGGCCCCGCTGATGTTCATCATCGAGATCGTCTCGCACCTGGCGCGCATGTTGTCGCTCACCGTTCGACTTTACGCCAACATGTTTGCCAGCGACATGCTGACGCTGGTGTGGTTCTCGATCATCCCCATCGCGGTGCCGGCCGTCTTCCTGGGCCTGCACTTCGCGGTGTCGGTGATTCAGGCATTCGTCTTCATGCTGCTCGCCCAGATTTATCTCTCAATGGCGGTGGCGCACGATCACTAAAAAGCAGACAGCCGACAGCGAACAGCAGACAGTTAGAAGCGAAAGGACTGTTCGCTGTACGCTGTAAGCTGTCAGCTTGAAAAGATTCCGCCGGAGGCGCTTCCGCTCCGGGTAAACGGTAAGGTTGCAAGCGTGAGGGGGCCAAAGGATGAAGACAGCTTCTAGCCATTAGCTTCTAGCCGCTAGCTTGAGCATCGGGTGAATTGAGCTTTTCGACTCGTCCATGAAAAAGCTAGAAGCTAACGGCTAGCAGCTAGAAGCTGCTTCTCCGGCACGGTGAGCCTCAACCACCCACTGGCAGCCAAATTCAAGAGGAAGCAGGAGAACTATGCGGAAACTTCAATACCTGTTCATGGCCCTGGCGGCAATGTGCTTTGCCGTTCCGGCCTTCGCGCAGACCGGCGCAGCAACGCCGGCCATCAACCTGATTCCCATCGGCGCCGGCCTCGGCATGGGCCTTGCAGCCGGCCTGTGCGGCATGGGCCAGGGCCGTGCGGTCGGCTCGGCTTGCGAGTCATTGGCCCGCAACCCGGGAACCCGCGCCGGCATCATGCTGTTCCTGGTGCTCGGCCTGGCGTTCATTGAATCGCTCACCCTGTTCACCCTGGTGATCGTGTTCGCCAAGATGTAGGCGGCTGTGAGCCACACAAACACAACGGCCCTGCGCATCGAGCGCAGGGCCGTTCTTTTCAGCGCTCGTTCGAGCTTACCTTCGAGCCTGTTCGCCCTGCGCGGTTCCCGATTTCAGCATCTCGATAGCCTGCCGGTAGCCGAGGTCGGCAGGCAGCGGCGCAAACCGGCTTTCTTCTTCGGTGGTGTTGAAGCTCCGCGTCTTGAAGACCACGCGCCCATTCATATTCATTTGCAGCCGCACCATGCGCCACACGCCAGGCTCGACCTCAGCCTGGTCGATCGTGACCCAGCCTCCCTTGTGGAGCCGCCCCAGGATTCCCCAGCCGAAGTCTACGTCCTGATCGAGCCGGCCTTCGAGCCGAATAACACGCTGGGCGCTGGGATCGATCCAGATCGCGCCGCTCATCGCTGTCAGCACCTGGGTTTCGATATCGGGCGGGTTGAACTTCGGGTCAGGGCGGAAGGTGAACTTCTCGACAGGTCCGCCGGGGCGCCCGTTTTGCCCTCCGCCCGAACCGTCGACCGGCCCTGCGTACTGATAGACGAACGCCGTCGGCAGCGCATGCAGCACCGCGAGCGCGCGCGCCGTGTCGGCATCCTCGGACTGCTTGCGGTGCCGCTGCTTGCCGGGGTCGTTTTCGAGATCGGTAAGGCGCTCGAGCTCGCGCTGGTTGTCATCGGCGCTCAGCGGTACATCATTGATCGAGCGCAGCCGCGCCACGTCGCCCTCTTTGGTCTCGCAGATTTCCCGGGTCGCAATGAGCCGCGGCGTGGTCTTGCGCAGAAGGTAGCGCATGGGATGGCCTGCGTCCTGCGCGGCCCGCAGCTCGTTGGCAAGCGAGCGGTCGACAAGCGCATGGGCCTGCTCGGCGGTTAGCGGCGCGGGCGCGGCCTGCTGCGCAGACGCCAAGGTAGCGGCCGAGAGAAAAATGCAGGAAAGAAGGCAGACCGATGGCAAAACGCTACGCACTACTACCATTCTATGGGTCCCATTCTACTTGTCGCTTGTTCCGCATCACGATCCAGATCGGGAACTCGTGCTACATTAGACGCCTAGGATTTCCTCAAGATTCCGAGACATTGAAGCAACGCGGCCCGGTTGCGTATAGTGCGGGCAGGGCCTTTGCGGGCTCAAGGGAAGGAAAATATTCATGCCAGTCGAGAATGGTCCTGCACGCATCGGCAAAAGTGTCGTGATTAACGGCGAGGTTAGAGGCAGTGAGGATTTGATCGTGGACGGCCGCGTGGAAGGAACGGTTAACCTGTCGGAGTGCAGGCTGACCATCGGTCCTACCGCCAACGTGGCCGCCGATGTGGCCGCCAGAGATGTGCTCATCCAGGGCCATGTGCAGGGCAACGTGGTGGCCACCGGCCGCGTGGAACTGCGCGCCGGCTGCAGCGTCGAAGGCGACATCCGCGCCCTGCGGCTTGCGGTTGAAGACAACGCCGTCTTCCGCGGTAAAGTCGATCTCACGCAGGCCGCCACGAAGGGATCGGATGGCGTCAGCGCGCCACAAATTGGAGCAAACGCTGGAGCAAACATCTGACGCGGTTCACTCCGCTCACCGGCCCGCCGTCAATTGCGCTTGAGGTTCTCTGTTGTTAGGCCGTAGAAAGAAACAAGAGGGCGGCGCTGTTGCCACCCAAGCCGGACTGACCGGCCCCCGCGTGCCGCGTCACTCCGGCGCCTGGTCTGTGCTGCGCAAACGCCTGGAAACCGAGCCCGGATTGCGCATCCTGGACATGGGCTTCACGTCACCCGTGAACATCAACTATCTCACCGGTCTCGGCCACAGCATTTTCATGTCGGACCTGGTGCACGAGGCATGCGCCGGATATTGGCAGAACGGCGCGGACGAAGAAGGCAATCCCATCTGGGATACCCAGGCGTTCCTCAGCCAGACGCTCAATTTTTCCGGGCGCGTCTTCGACATCGTTCTGCTGTGGACCGCACTTGATTACCTGCCCGAGGCCTTCGTGCAGCCCGTGGTCTCGCACCTTTACTCGTCCATGAATCCGGGCGGGCAGGTGCTGGCGCTCTTTCACACGCGGACGCACGGCGAAGAGACGGTCCACTGCCGATTCCACGTCACGCCTAGCAACGAGATTCAGGTGCAGCTCTCGGAGCCCTTCCCCATCCAGCGCTCGTTTACCAACCGCAGCATCGAGCGGCTGTTCGCCGGCTGGAGCGGCCACAAGCAGTTCCTGGCCAAGGATGCGATTTCCGAAGTGATCATGACGCGGTAAGGCAGGGAGCAAGTGAGCAAGCTAGCAAGGGAACGAGGGAAAAACGAAACCCGAGCATTCGATCAGCCGTTGTAATTATCTCCTGCGTTCGAAAAGCGACACGGATGCGAAGAACGCGAACGCAACCACGCCGAGCGTGAGGAGTTGCCACGGCTGCCAAGGGTGATGAAGCAGAAGGCCCACGGCGGTTATTCTCGCACAGAGAACTTGCCCTCGGCTTCGAGCCGTTATTTCGCGGCGTAGTTAGTAGCTGACCGCTTCCCTGCTTCACGCGGTTCGATCCGAATGCCCTGATCCGTGTTCCCTGTTCTCAAAACGGCAGCGAGGGCTGCAGTTCCACCGCCGGTTCCGGCTGGCTCTCTGGCTCCTCTGAGTAGCGGCTGCCCAGCTTGTGCTCCCGGCAGATGGCATCCACCAGGTCAGCGATCCGTTTGCGATACTCGGCAGAGACAAACGCGCTGGCTCCGTAGCGGCGCTCGTAGGCAGCAAGTTGCCCGGGAAAATTCTCCTTCACGAAGCGCAGAAACGTGGGCTGCGAGCAAGGCTTGAGGAACAGCGCTCCGGCAGCGAAGAAGTTTGCGCCGGCGGCTGCGGCGGCGCGCGCCACGGCCGCGAGCGAGGCCCGCGAGTCCGTGATTCCCGGCATCACCGGCGAGCACAGCACGCCCGCGCGAATCCCATTGCAGCGCAACCGCTCCAGCGTGCGCATGCGCAGGTCTGGCCGCGGGGCGCGGGGCTCGAGTACCCGCGCTAGCTTTGTATCCATCGTCGTGACCGTCAAACAAACGGTCAGTTTGTGCCGCTTCGTGATCTCTTTCAGCAGGTCAATGTCGCGCGCAATGAGTGTGGACTTGGTCACCATCCCCAGGACGAGACCGCTGGTTTCTGCGAAGGCCTCGAGGATCGATCGCGTGACCCGCTGCCGGCGCTCGATCGGCTGGTAGGGATCCGTGGCCGTACCCAGCGCAATATGCGTCCCGGGCTTAACTCGGCGCAGTTCCTGGCGCAGCAGCCAGCCGGCGTTCTCCTTGTAGTAAATCTTTCGCTCGAACTCCTCCGGCGCCAGATCCAGGAACTCGTGCGCGTAGCGAGCATAGCAGTACCGGCAGGCGAACTCGCAGCCGCGGTAGGGGTTGATGCCGTGCGTAAAGGGCAGGCCCCGGCCGCTGTTCACCTTGGAGAGGATCGAGCGCGAGGGCAGCGGGCGGTACTCGGTAAGGCAGCCGGTTGAATCGAGCGGCGCAGCAGCCGCTCGGCGTGCCAGCGGGCCGATATATCTGGCCTCGTTTGGCGCCTCTGCATTCTGGCTGCCAAGGATAGGAAAAAGACTGGGAGCGGAAACGGCTGGAGCGGTGGGAGTGCTTGAACCTATTTTCGCCATTTGTTCGCCTCACAAGGGAACAGCGTAGCTCTGTCCACGACGGGCGTCAAGGCCTGTTTTCCGCAGGCGTCAATTTGCTCCACTGCGCCGGCCCGCGTCATGATCCTGTTGGAGGAAATGCATGAGCGCAGCGAAGGGAACACGCATCACCTGGCTCGGTCACGCCACGGTCCTGGTCGAAACTCCGAAGGAAACCAGGATTCTCATCGATCCGTTTATCGCGCAGAATCCCAAATACCCCCAAGGATTCGAGCTGCCGTCCAAGATCGACTTCATCCTGCTAACGCACGGCCACGGCGACCACATCTCCGACGCCGTGCCGGTGGCGAAAAAGCACGGCTCGACGGTCGTCGCCATCTACGAGCTTGCCGATTTTGTCGGACAGAAGGGCGTGAGCAAGACCATCGGCATGAACCTGGGCGGGACGGTGAAACTGAACGATGCATCTGCAACCATGGTGGACGCCAAACATTCGGCCGCCGCGCAGGATGAAAAAGGCTCGCACTACGTCGGCGTCGCGGCCGGCTATGTGATCGCCATTGCTGACGGCCCAGTGCTGTATCACGCCGGCGACACTAACGTTTTCGGCGACATGAGCATCATCCGCGATCTCTACCATCCCAAGGTCGCTATGCTGCCCATCGGCGGGCATTTCACGATGGGGCCGAAGGAGGCTGCGTTGGCCGCACGGCTGCTCGAGTCAGAGGTGATCCTGCCGATCCACTTCGGCACGTGGCCGCCGCTCGCAGGCACACCGGCGCAGGTAGCCTCGCAGGTGGGCTCAGGCGTGCAGGTAGTGGAGTGGAAGCCAGGCGAGGATTATGTGGCGTGATCGCGCAGGAGGGTCATATCTGTACTCTCCCATCCTTTCGGCGATGAGCCGCCGAAAGGATGGGGCACGGGAGGTCTGCGGGGCGGAG
>JASIJW010000107.1:0-6645 GCA_030050035.1 Acidobacteriaceae bacterium
CCGAGTCGTGGACTTCGTCCGAACTCCACACCGAGATCCTGCAGATCACCGATGATCCGCGTTCAGGAAATTCGCGCATGGAGCTTTCCGATATCGATCGCAGCGAGCCGGACCCGAGTCTCTTTCAGGCGCCCGCGGGTTACACCGTGCAGGAGATGCAGCCGGTGCAACGGAACGTCGAGGACACGAATCCTCAGTAAGTATTTCTCTATTATTGGGGCGTTTGTTCCGGAGTTTGGGTCACACCCGGGCAGGCGCGGACGCGGAACCAAGGCGCGTCTAGCCAGCCCCGGTGCAGCTCCGGGCATACGCTGCCGCCGATGGGCGTCGCGTCGTACACTCCTGGGGCGACGCTCACGTCCTCCATTGTTTCCACCGGGCCCCAGGGCTGCAGGCGCAGATAGTATTTCGTCGAACGGCCATGCGTAACATGATGACCGGTGACCTCTGCCGTGTAGAGCGCACCCTGCGACTGATCGAAGAAGACATCAGAGTCCGCGACTGCGCCCAAACCATAGAGAGCAGCAAAGGCAACGAGCGCCAGCAGCGCGCCGCGGTTTCCGCTCTTGCGCGCCGGGCTGAACAGGGCGACGAGGAGCGCCAAAGCCGTCACCGCCATCAGCGCCATCAGCGGTTTAAGAGAGAAAAAATGCGGTTCGCGCATGGCGTAGATCATGCCAAGACTGGAAACCATCAATGTGTAGCTGGCTTCGCCGCGCGGGTCGGAGCGCCTTTTGAATGCGGTGTAAAGCAGCGGCGAGCGCAGGCAGAAAAAAGCGGCCACGAAGGGCCCGAGGATGAGCGCCACAGCGCACGGCTCGAGCCATGGTTTTGAGCCGAAGTTCAATCCGGCGGCAGCGGCGGCCGTAATCACCACCAGGGCCGTGGCGTTGCGTTTGGCAGCTTTGAGCGCGCCCAGCCGCTCTTCCGGCGTGGCGCCCAGATCCTGCCGCTCCTTGATTTCCGCCAGCAGCGCTTCGCGGTCGCGCAAGTCGAGGTCGGGAATTTGCTGCATCCATGCGCGGTAATCGCCATCGGTTTTAAAGCTCGATCGGATCGAGATAGGCCTGCGGCCGTTCTTTAGGATTAACTGCCGGAACGATCCATAGCGCGACCGCAAAGTGCGGAAGCCTTCAATCTCGTTCAGCTCGGCTGAGCGGGTGCGGAAGACTCCGCGCACCTCAATGCGGGAGCCGTCGATGAGGATGCGCGAACGAAAGCCCAGCAAAAGCAAGTATGCGCCCAGAGCCAAAAAGACGGCGGCGAGCGGTAGGACCGAAGCGGCGCCCGGATGCGCAAGGGCGGAACTTGCTATGCGAAGCCCGCTAAAGGTGAACAGAGTGCCGAACAGCCCACAAAAGCACTTTTGCCACCACCTGTACCCATAGACACGATTCAGCGCAGCTTGCGCCGTTGCATTCATCCTGTTTCTCCGTGCTTCCGCCTTTGTATCACAGCGGCGGAAGCGGAGTGCGGGTACCTTAGTGACATGCCGCTGCTATGATGCGAAGCGGAATCAACCGGATGAACCGCGAGTATCACAAATGGCATTCGCCACGGCTGGGCCGCGCGATGGAGCTGCTCGTTTTTGGCCACGCTGGACTGCCCGCGATCGTCTTTCCTACCTCCGGCGGGCGGTTTTACGAGTTCGAAGATCAGGGCATGGTGGCCGCGCTGGCCGCAAAAATCGGTGCCGGCGAACTGCAGCTCTATTGCGTCGACTCGGTGAACATGGAGAGCTGGTATAACCGCAATGCTCCGCCGCGCCGGCGCATCGTGCGCCACATGCAGTTCGAGGAGTACGTGATCCACGAAGTAACGCCTCTGGTCCGCCACAAAAATCTGGTGCGCCACAGGAACTCCGGCTCGCCGCTCATGGCCATGGGCTGCAGTTTCGGCGGATACCATGCCGTGAATATCGCGCTGCGCCATCCGCAGCTTTTCACCGGCTTCGTTTCGCTCTCCGGCGCCTTCGATCTGACAGGTTTCCTCGACGGCTACTGCGACCAGGACTGCTACTACCATCTGCCAACGCATTATCTCCCTCGGCTGACTGACCGCCAGTATCTCGACAAGTACGCGCGCTGCCGGTACCTGCTGGCGACCGGATGGGACGACCAGTGCCTGGCGCAGAACCAGCAGCTCGATCGCATCCTGACTGAGCAGGGAATTGCGCACGATTTCTACGTATGGGATGCGCAGAACTCGCACGACTGGCCCACTTGGCAACGCATGGCGCAGTTGTATCTCTAGCCAGCGCAGCCGCCGGGATCTTTTTCTATTTGCAACAGAGTTTTCACAATCCAACCGCCTTCAGGCGGCTAGCATCGTCAACAGCCGCCGAGCCGGCCAACGCGCCGCAGGAGCAGCTACTTCAAATAAGCATGGACCAGGTCGATGAGGTCTTCGGCCAGTTCGGGGGCGATCTGCTCCTTGGCGCCGTCAACCAGGTGAAAGCGGATATGTGTCTCAAGCACCTCGGCCATCAGCGCGTTGACCCCGCCGCGCACCGCAGCCAGCAGCATGAGCTGGTCGCCGCAGTCGGCTTCGCCGTTCAGGGAGCGCTCTACCGCGTCGAGCTGGCCACGCACCTTGCGCAGGCGCTGCAGCAGCTTCACTTTCTCACGTTCCTGGTGCGACATGCTTCCTCCAAAGGGTTGACTATACCCTCCCAGGGTATGGTATCTAGGGAGTGGGGGTAGCGTTGCGTCTTTTCTATTGTATGTCCGAACAAGCAGTGCCGGCGCGATGCCTGCTGCGGGGTGCCGTGTTTGCCATCATCGCTGCTGCACTCTCCGCGAACGCAGCCTGCGCTCAATCGGGATCGTTGCCAGCCGCACCCGAACCGCAGGCCGTTCTCCCCTCGCCAACAGCCGTTCCTGGCCAGCGGCAGACAACGCCGTCAACCACGGCCAACCCGCCGGCAGCGGACCCCAAGTCCAACGCTGCCGAACAGCCCTCGGCAGCCAATCCGGAAACCGTCTTCCCGCACACCGAATCGGGCCGCTACTGGATCTCGGGCCAGGTGAACATCATCCTGCAGGCACATGCGGGGTTCTCGGAGCACTATAGCGGACCCAACAGCTTCACGAACTGGGCGCAGAGCGCGACCACGCACGTGCTCACGCTCTACACCGGCTATCAGCTTACGCACACCACGGAAGTGTTCGGCGATATGGAGTACGCAACCGGCAGGGGCCTCGGCAACGCCAACGGACTGGCCGGTTACGTGAACCTGGATTCAGTGCGGCTGGTCCAGGGCGTGCCGCTATCCACGGCGCCGTACCTGGCGCGGCTGATGATCCGGCAGATCGTTCCGCTGAGCAAGGAGCAGGAGCCGGCCGAGCGTGACCCGCTGCACCTGGCAACGAGCCTGCCAGTGCGGCGGCTCGAGTTCCGCGTCGGCAAGTTCGACCTGACGGACTTCTTCGATGTAAATACGTGGGGCTCCGACAGCCATCTGCAGTTCATGAACTGGACGGTAGACAACAACGGCGCCTACGACTACGCAGCGAACACGCGCGGCTACACCGACGGCGCAATGGTGGAGTACTACGACCACTGGTGGGCAGCGCGGTTTGCCACAGCGCTGATGCCGAAGATCGCCAACGGGATCAACCTTGACGCGGACCTGGCCCGGTCGCGCGCGCAAAACCTGGAGCTTGAGGCGCACGGAAACGCCATTGCGCACCGCGCCGGCGTGGTGCGGTTGCTTGGCTATGTGAACCAGGCCAACATGGGCAACTACGAACAGGCGATCAGTGATTTTCTCAACCACAAAACGCCGACGCCGGACATCATCGCCACGCGGGAGCAGGGCCGCCGTCGCTACGGTTTCGGCCTCAACTTCGAGCAGGTCGTTTTCGCCGATGGAGGCGTATTCGGGCGTTTCGGCTGGAGCGACGGGCGCAACGAGTCGTACTGCTACACCGAGGACGACCGTACGGCACAGTTCGGCGCGTTTTCCATGGGCCGGTCATGGCGCCGGCCGGCGGATCGCGTCGGCGCGGCATTTGTGGTCAACGGCATCGTCGCCGCGCATCAAGAGTACCTGGCTCTGGGTGGGCTTGGATTCCTGCTGGGCGATGGAGCTCTAACCTACGGACACGAAAAAATCGTGGAGAGCTTCTATACGGCGCATCTGTGGCGCGGCTTCTTCGTATCCGCCGACTATCAGCACGTCAACGACCCCGGCTACAACCAGGCGCGCGGTCCGGTGTCGGTGTGGGCTGGGCGATTCCACGCCGACTTCTAGCAGCAGGGAAACCCCAGCGAGCAAAGTTTGCTCGCTGGAACCCTGGTGGGAAGCAAGGAAGCGGGAGCACCGATTCGCCCGGCCGGATGTGCAAGCAGGCAATCTCATTTGCATTGACTTCGCTCCGAGATTGCTCCAAGATGCTTCTCACTGGTCCCTAACGTATATTTTCCCGGCCCCGACGCGCATTCTCCGGCCCCCAGGTAGTTCTGCTTTTCCCAAGGCCTGTCGCGTGACAGAACCAAATTCCGGGTGATCCGGCTATGGATGATCCGTCCATTGTCGTCGAGCTGCTGACCGTCCTGGTCATCGCGGCCGTCGTTCTCATCTGCGCCATCCGCGGAGCACGCGGATCCATGCGGCTGGGGCCAGTTGCCGTTCTGCTGGTTGGCGGTGGAATCAATTGGCTCCTTATTCCGGTACATCTAGTGATCTATCGCCTCAGCGGCGCGCGCATCCAGCTGAATCTTCCCACCATCCTCAACGCATTAACGGGAAGTCCGCCACAGAGGATCTTCTCGTGGATTTCAAGCGGCATCTTCTGGGTGCTTCTCTATTTCTTCCTTCGCAAATGGCCTCTGAATTCGTGGGGCCCGCGCTTGTGGGTGGTAGGTCTGGTGACCGCGGGCGTAGGCTCCACTCTCTACAACACCCTCACTACCTATGCCGTTTATTGGCTCACTGCATCCAGTTGGAACCCTTCCAATTATTTCCAACCGGAACGCCTCTTCAAGTGGCAATTCGCCACTGTGCCGGGATACATGAGCTTCGCCATCGCTGCCGGCCAGTTGTGGCTGATCTCAAAGTGGCTGGAACCTGCGGGGCGGACGGAGCGAACCGTCGACCCTATTTACGCCGTCGGTTTCAAAGGAGTGGTTATGTCAAAACTCGAAAACCAGTCCACGCGTTTGCTGTGTGCAAGCATGCTTTTCAACAGCGCAGCGCGACAGAAGCTTCTCTCCTGGCTCAAAGACAAGGACCGCGCCGTGGCGCTTGAGCTGGGGGTGGATCTTGAGCTTGCCGCACAGGTAGCGCGATTTGCAGAGAGGCGCGCGCGCCAGAGCTGGCTGATCTACTTTGCCATCCTTTGTCTCGGAGCGCTCACTGCAATTCTCACGCCTGTAGGTCCTGCCTTATGCGCCGTAGCCGCAATGTGTGTCTGGTTCGCGCGAAATTGGAAGGAGAAAAACACATTCGCGCCCATGTTCTGGACCGAAAACTTCAACCCGCAGGAGATCAGGAAGCATTTCACCGCCGAACTCAAGCGGGAAGATCTGGCAGCGATGCCCAGTCCGGATCAGAATTTCTTTGTCTTTGGCGCGTTCTCGCCGTTCGTTGGCGCTGGCCAGGATCTCGGCGGATGGTCGGTTGTAATTGCTCTTGATAGGCCGCGGAAGGATTTCGGTGACCCGGCGAAGATCCGCCCCTTCCACACGAAGGAGGTTTACGACGCGATTGATCTGGCCCTGGACGAGCTGAAAGTGCCGGACATTGATAAGAGAGATATGTTCTTCGCGCGGGGCACCGATCTTCGCGGCAATCGCGACCTGCTTCCGGATATCTACGGCCGCCCCGTGCAGAACCTTCCGCCCGGGGTCACGGTGAACTACATCTATCGCGACGATGAGAAGGTGCGGCACTACCGCTGCTACCGCATCCTCGACTGGGGTGGCGAGCTGGCTCTTTCCTATTACCTGCGCTGCTCGTGCCGCGGCAACACGCTGTTCGTCGAGACCAAACGCTTGATTCTTACGCCGCTCGCCTCCGCGTACCGCAAGGTCGACTCCATGACGCCCATGGACACCTCGCAGACCATTGGCGCTGCAATGGCAGCCATCGTTGCAGGACCTGTCCTGGCGTTAGTTTCGCCATTCTGGGTGTTGCTCAAGATTGAGGAAAAGCTCGGGGAGCTTTTTTCTGCGTGGAAGGACCGAAAGCGTCGCAAGATGATCAAGAAGACCCCACTCTTCAATTACGGCGCTGTTACCAGCCTGCGCCAAACGCTAAGCAGCGGCGAGTACGGTCATTACTTCCAGATGATGGACGGCGACCTGTACAACAAACTGTTCGAGCACGGGGTGCTCGACTCTCTGGTGGAGTTTCTGGATGCGCACGGCCTGGATACATCCGAGTTAAAAGAGCGCCAGACCACCATTCTCAATAACGGCGTGATGGTGCAGGGCGGCGACGTGAAGGCCGAAAGTCTTGCCGTTGGCGCAGGCGCCCGCGCGCTCAAGACAATGAGGAACCTTGTTAAAGCACCGGCAGCAAAGGGGAGCACATCATGAGCAGGGACTCGGCAGGGAACTATGGAATCCAGGGCAACGTGAATGCCACAGCGGTGGCGGTGGGCCCGCGCGCCAAGGCCGTAGTCAACGAGCAGGCGCCTG
>JASIJW010000108.1:0-7124 GCA_030050035.1 Acidobacteriaceae bacterium
ATGCCTCTTCGGCAATAGCTTTGCAGAGCGACCACCAGACTTCCTGAGATAAAGGTGCGACGCGAAAAAGTATTGTTAAATAGCTTCATTCTCTCTCCCGGCTGGAACTCGTCAAAGGCAATCTGGCTTGCAGTGGCGTATTCGACCTCGAGCGGCAGCCTTTTATTTAGCGCCGTTATCGCCGGTTTTGAATGTTGGCGTGCGATGGCTTGTCTTTAACCCTGATGCCGAAGCCATCCCTGCTGACTTCAGAAATTCTGTACGATCCAGTAACCCCGCCCGCACATCGTCGTCAGAAGTTTCGCTGCGATTATCCATTGGCCGTCGATCAGGTTGTCAGGTCGCTTTGGGCTTCGGATCAGCCCGGGATAGTTATCTGCAGGGGCAATTCTTGGGAAGAAGGTCCAACAAACACGGTGCGGCTGCCGGAGCCGGTGATCCAGCTCCCGGATCGAACGGACCAGTATTGCAGGCAGCGCAAAGGAACATTCACATGCACCGCCTGCTTCTCGCCGACGGCGACGTGAATGCGCTCAAAACCGGCAAGCGAACGAACAGCAAATTGCACACCTGCTGGTTGAACACTCGGAGGTCCCAGATAGACCTGTGGCACTTCGTCGCTCGCGACCCGGCCCGTGTTCTTTACAGAAAAGCTGACTTCGAGTCCTCCATCGCTAGCTCGCACTGCCTTCAATCCGGAGTATTTAAAGCGTGTGTAGGAAAGCCCGAACCCAAACGGAAATAAGGGCTGAATATTCCGCTTGTTGAACCAGCGGTAGCCGACATAAATGCCTTCAGAGAAGACGCCGGTGCCACTGGCATTCGTTCCACCACGTTCCGGATGAACGGGATCGGTAGCGGGATAGTCGGCCAGGCGGCGTCCCCAGGTGAATGGCAGGCGGCCCGCGGGGCCGACTTTGCCGAGGAGCAGATTGGCCGTGGCCCAGCCACCTTCGTCGCCTGGCCACCACATTTGCAAAATGGCTTTTACCTTATTCAGCCAAGGAAGTGCGACTGGTTGGGAGACATTAAGCACCACGATCGTGTTTGGATTCACAGCAGCCACACCTTCGACGAGTTTATTCTGGTCGTCAGTAACCTGGAATTGCGAATCGCCCTGAGCCCAAACGAACACAACCGCTGTTTTTGCTTTGCGCGCGGCGTCAATAGCAGCCTGGTAGTTGGCGCGCTGCTGTTCGGGGGTAAGCCAGCTCAGGCGAATTTGAGCCGGCTGATGCGAATTGTCGGGTGTAATGGTGAGCGAAAGCTTGTGCGGTCCGGCAGCCAAGTTGAGATCGGCGGTCGCATTATCCAGCCCATCAGTTGTCGGCAGAACGTCGCTCTCCCCTGCCTGCGTAATATCGCCATGCACAACCATTCTGCCGATATGGACGGCCGTCTTGCCATCGAGCACCAGGGCACCGTAGGCACCTAGTATCTCCATGTGAAGCGCATACGTGCCGGTGGAGGGGATACGAAGAGTCCCGCTCCACGTTGCACTCGAGTCTGCGGGAAGCACCCGACCATTTGAATGAGTGAAGTCGATCTGCACGTCCGTCTTTGTCGTTCCTCCCGAGGACGTTCGCTTGAGCCCGGGCTGGCCGTCATGCGACAGGTATTGCGCAGGTATGGGTGTGCCCGTTCGATCGTCTGCAACGGCATATGCGATTTGAACGCTGGGCCTTCCGACCGTGGCTATGCGGAGCGCGGTTACCGGTCCGATTTCGCGTGCCGGCAAGCCTACGGATTTTTCGCCCGGCTGGCCGACGGCGATGGTCTGTCCGGCTCCAGGTCCAATGAGCACCAGAGATGCGAGATCACTGTTCTTCAGCGGCAAGGCGTTGTTTTCGTTTTTGAGGAGAACTGCCGCGTCTTCTGATGTCCTATCGACGATCCGAGCATTTTCATAATCGGGCGACGGGGTTATCGGTCGCTCGGGACGGCCATCGAGCAAACCGAAATGATCCATTTCCAGGAGAATGTGGCCAACCGCTCGATCGATTGTGGTCTCGCTCACTTGGCCAGATTGCACCGCCTCACGGAGATGCGTGAAATACAGCTCAGGCAACCCTTCCGCGCTCACGGTTCCGGGCATTTCGATATCGAGCCCGTCATTGATGAAATCAATCCCATGCGTCGCGCCCCAGTCCGAGGTGACAAAGCCTTTGAAATGGAGCTGATCGCGTAAAATGCCGATGAGCGTATCCCGGTTTCCGCACGCAAACTTGCCGTTCACCTTGTTGTAAGAACACATGATCGACGAAACGCCCGCCTGCACGGCCTCCTGGAACGGGGGCAAATAGATCTCATGCATCGCCTGCGGCTCCACATCGACGTTGTAAATGCTTTTGTAGCTCGACGCGCTCGAATCGAAGGCAATATAGTGCTTGGCCTGGGCCATGATCCCGAGGCTCTGGATGCCGCGGATTTCGGCGGCGCCTATCTGCCCGCTCAGCAGCGGATCTTCGCCGAACGTGTTGTACCCGCGACGAAACGTCACATCGCGATCAATGTTGATGAATGGCTCGAGCACTACATCAATGCCGTGTGACTTGGCTAGGCGGGCGATGACCAACCCGTTTTGCCGCGCGTCCTCAATGCTGAACGTAGCGGCAAGGCCCATAGTCGCTGTAAGTGCCATTGCGGGGATGCGTGTAAGAATGCCCGGCGGGCCGTCGGAGAACCGCATTGAGGAAATCCCGAGGCGCGGAATGCCAGGTAGAAATCCTGCCTGGCCCTGGTAAGTCGCTTCAGGCTCCTTCGCGTCATGGAGCATCGCGATCTTTTCGTCGAGCGTCATCTTGCTGAGCAGCTCGTCCACGCGCTTATCGCCAGTAGGAGACGTCCGCTCCTGCCGGGACTGCGCAAGGACTATGCCAGCACCGAGGGAGAGAAAAAGAGAAATGGCGATAAATTTTCTACTTGTCCCTGCAAAGCGCCGACTGAAAGCACAAAGCCTACCTCGTATCACAAGATTCCTTTCACGAATCACAATTCTTGGGGGCTCACACATTGGCGCCTTCCCATACGTCCAGGAATCCCCCCCGAGATTCGGGCGCCACCCAGCCAAGACTAGCGGCCGTTCCGGTTTTTGCCAGATGCCACTTACCAATCATGTTCGCCGTGTAGCCGTGATCGCGCAAAACTGTAGCAAGCGTAGGCAGATCGCGGCGCATGTCTACTTCCAACTTCCAGACATTGGTTTCAGTCGCATAACGTCCGGTGAGCATGCATGCGCGTGCAGGTGAACACAAGGGCTGGTTCGTCACGGCATGAGTGAAGATAGCACCACGTCGTGCGAGCTTGTCGAGATTTGGTGTCTTTACATAGAAATTCTCCCTTGAGGCGCCAATGAAGTCAGCGCGGAACTCATCTGACAGATAGAGAACAATATTGGGTGTCCTCGCTGCGGATGAAGGAGCCCCCCGCGCATTTGTATCGGACACGAGGGTGGCGGATAGCGTTGGACCTGCTAGTAACGCACCACGTGCGGCCATTTGCTTCAGAAAGTCACGACGATTCTCCGTTTGCATGCTGTGTCCTTGATCACTTTCTTCCCTAGTTAAGTTCTCCCGGCAGCCACGAGGAGCGCGGCCAGAACAAGATAGGTAGTTAGGTCTAATGCAAACATTTTCAGTTTCGTCGCAGCGACTCCTCCGAATATTCCATCCTTGATATTTGAGCCGCTACAATGACTGTTAAACGGCTAGACTTCACTCGCTAGTGATGTCGAATTCCTGGTTCGATGCGGATGCACTGCAGCCGGCGTGATACCGATCCGGCATTATCCGGCCCAACGCAGATGCTTCCTGAGAAACTCGAACGTTCCTTTGCTATGAATTTCATGCGGGCCGTTGAAGAATTCAATTTCCGTAAGGTCTCCCAGACCCATCTTGTCGTAGAACCTCCGCACGCGCGCATATTCGAATGCGACCTGCTCGTCGACGCTCACGATGTCATTGTGGCCACGCTCCACCATGAACGGGCGAGGCACCATTAACTCCGCGAGTTCTGCATAGTTGACTGTGTTGGCGAAGTTGAATTCATACATGTCGTACTCTTTGGTCAACATGTAACTTTGCGGAGCCAGGACTGTGGTTGTCTTCCACACCCACTCGTTGAAATCTCCGGAGCAGATGGAGAGAGCATAGCGATCGAGAAGCGGAGGAACGCGGACGGCGGTCTTACCTCCATACGAGAGGCCGTAAAAGCCGATCCGCTCAGGGTCTACAAATTGCAGGGAGGAAAGCCAGTTCAGTGTCTGCTCATGCTGGCCAAGGATAAAAGAGAAGAGCGATAACTTAAGGGGATGTCCCATCCGCTGAATAATGCGAAAGTTATCTTCCCCAATAAAAGGATTCTGGGGCGCATAGATAATAAACCCTTCATCGGCCAGGCTCGCGGCAAAGTGATGATAGGGGCGACTCTCAATCGCAGGTTCGGCAACAACATCCGTTGGCCGCGACTCGAGTCCGTGCTGGCAGACAACTACCGGGCGGCGCTCGCCAGGCTTCATGCCCTTAGGAAGGAGAAGAATCCCATACGCAAACACATCGGGCCATACATCGAGCATCACCTCAAAAGCGGTGAAGCGCGGCGTGTCGAAGATCTGCCGGGTTCGCGGGTTGAGTGGCAGCGTGGGCGACGGCAACCGTCCGATTACTTCGTCCCATATATAGCCGCGATAGAATTGCGTCGATTTCTTCCAGGATTGAACGGAGCTCGGATCCGCGCTCTTCCAGAACTCTCTTCGCACATCGGGCGATTTACGAATAATCGCCTGGGTGAAGTCAACGAGTTCGTCGAACTGCTCCTTCATCTCTGGATGTGGGCCGGAGTCTTTAGTGAGCTTGGCCGCAGTTCTTGAAGGCCTCAACGATACCGCGCCGCCGACAAGCATCTCGAGAAACGCATGAAGCGCCTGCTCTGATCCCGGCGAGCTTTCAGCTTTATTTGGACAGATGAGCAGCAGGTTTTTCTCTGCGCCGAGACGCTTGTAGAACTGCCGAGCTCGAGCGGTTTCGGACTCCACTTCCGCGAAAGGTGGCGTGGAGATGGTGCCGTTGGGGCAGGCAAAGGGTTGATGTATAGCGTCGGACTTAGGCGGGCCGGAGACTTGCGGCATGTTGCAAGCTTCAATGAGGAGCGGCCGCGGCGCGATGAGGCTGGCCAGCTCCGCATCGCCGAACTCGCGGACGAGCCCCCACACGTCACGGTAGATGGGCTCCTTCCACAGGGATTCGCGCGGCTGGAAATAGCCGCTGACGGCGGCGGCGGCTATACGGGAATCGAGAGCAGCACTGTAGAGCGCAAGCAGACCGCCTTCGCCATATCCGAATACACCAATCGCAAGCGGCGATGCCGCGTTTTCCTTTTCAAAACAATCGACGGCGGCCAATATTTTTTGCACTTCGAAGCCGATGATGTGCCGTCCGGCTTCGAAGCTCATGCGGTAGATCCACTCCCGATGCGGCATGTTGGTCATGCCGATGCCGGGAATGCCGGAGTATCTGTCGTCACGGTCGATGATGAGCGGGACAACGACCTGTGCACCATTTTCGGCGAGGCGCCGCGCAAACTGCGCTTCGCGCGGAATGCCGGGAGCGATGCCGGCAAGCATCTCGGGGGTCCATTCCGCGTCGGGGACTGCTACTACGCGCGCCACCGGTTTGTCGTCCGGCTGCAGGAGCAATCCAGTTGCCCACAGCTCGCTCGAGTCGGCAGTCACCGGGGCAAAGACTTGCCAGCGAATGGCATAGATCCTGTATCCGGGCGCCCGTGCGATTTCCGGCTGACTCTGGACATCGGCCAGCAGTTGCAAACCCTGCGGCTCGACCCGCTGATCGACGGCTCCAATGATGCGGCGAAGATGGTCGCGGTTGGGAGCGACGGATTGTCCATAGCGCTGCGGTGATGAGCAGTCACAGCTCCACAATTGCGCGCGTCCGGCAGCTTGCCGCTGGGTTTCTGCCAGCAGGAAGCGGTGGATGCCATCGACCATCTGCGCCGCAAGATCGCCTTCGACAGTAAGCGGCACTGTGCCCGGAAGCTGAGAATCCATAGCCTTGGAGGTGCCCACCGACGAAACTGGCGACGGTGAATCGGCGAGGGAAGATGAAATCCCCAGGCAACTCCCAAGTCCGGCGGCGAGCGTGGCTCGCGCCGATTGACACAAGAATTCGCGTCTCTTCAATGTTTTATCCCTATTGATCCCAAAACTGACTTGTCGGTCATGGAAGCGTGGCTCAGGGCAAAAGCAACTTTTCAGCGCTTCTGCGCCCTTTTCTTTAATATGGAAATGTGATATATAAAGCATGCATACGTTGTCAAGCGAAATAAAAAGAAAGCTTTTGTTTAGCTCTCCAGTGAGATAGGGACGTCAAATGCTGCCAGCACGAAAGAAGTGGACAAGTACACTAACGCCTGCAAAGCCTGAAGTGGCGTTGGCTACGAACGCCGAGCAACGGCGTCCTATTGCTGGCGGAGGCAGAGAAATGACCATCCTGCGGGCGAAAAGAGGCTCGCTGGCGATGGCAGCCTACACGCAAATTCGCGATGAAATTCTTCGCGGCACCTTCAAAATCGGAGATATCCTCCCGCGCCGGCATCTGGCCAAGATGCTCAACATGAGCTTTATTCCGATTACCGAAGCATTGCAGCGTTTAGAAGCCGAGGGAGTAGTTGAGAGCCGGCCGCGTATCGGAACGCGGGTGCGGATTCCAACCGAGGAGGATATGCGCAGCTCGTACGAGATCCGTGAAGCCCTGGAGGCACAATCGGCCCGGCTGTGCACGTCGAATATAACCGCTGAGGAGAAAAAGCAGCTCAAAAAGAGCGCCGAGCACCTCGATCACCTGTATTTCGCCGGTCAGTCCGAAGCGGATCCGGTGTTTCTGTTCTCCGTGCACACCTACCACATGCAATTTCACATGCGCATCGCGGAGATTGCAGGTTGCATCGGGCTCAGCAAGGCCATTGAAAAGGAACAGGTGCTGGTCTTCAACTGGCTTTACGATACGACGACGCAACGTACGGTTTCGCCGGCTGATTTTCATACCACGCTTGCCACGGCACTATGCTCGGGAGACCCAATTAAGGCAGATGCGGCAATGCGGGCGCATGTG
>JASIJW010000109.1:0-4778 GCA_030050035.1 Acidobacteriaceae bacterium
GCTACGGAGGGATGATTGCGGTCGCGGCGGATCATCTGCTCCACGTCGCGGATGGCAAGCTTGCAGAAGCTGTCGTCGCCGATGTACTGCCAGCCGGGCAGCTCTTCCCACACCAGGATGCCGAGCTCGTCGCAGGCGTCGAGGAATGCTTCCGACTGCGGGTAATGCGAGCAGCGCACGATGTTCACGTTGAACTGATTGCGGAGGATCTCGGCGTCGCGGCGCAACAGGCGGTTGGGCGCGGCGAAGCCAAGATAAGGAAACAGTTCATGGCGGTTGAGGCCGAAGAGCTGCAGGCGGCGGCCGTTGAGGTAGAAGCCATCGAGCGCGAAACGCGCCTCGCGCAGGCCTATGCGGGCGGCATAGCGGTGCAGTGGCCGGTCGGCGGCCTCAAGCGTGACTTCAAGCTCGCACAGATGCGGATGATCGACGTCCCACAATTGCACGTTGCCGAGGTTGGCCAGCACGAACTGGATCTCCTGATCGGGCTCTTCAACCAGTGCGTCGTGCGTGGTGGTGGCGAGGGTGTGGCCGGCCTGGCGGAGAACGGCCGTCAGGCGGACGTTTGCGCCGGCGTGGGATCCGGTGAGGGAGCCGGAGTCGATAAGGCAGGTGACGTCGATGTGCCGGTTGGCGTTGAGCACGTTCACCGGCTTGGCGAAGACTTCGCGGAGGAAGATCTGCGGAACGGCGCGCAGCTCTACCTGGCCATTGATGCCGCCGGGGAGCAGGTAATCGACCGACTTTGGGCCGCGCGGCGAGCCAGAGGGCGGGCAGTTGGCCCAGCGGGCATCGACTTCGAGGGCCAGCACGTTACCGGTTTCGCGCACCAGGCCAGTGATCTCGCGATCAAAGGGAAGGAAGCCGCCAAGGTGTGGCTCGAGGCTGTGGCCGTTCACGACCGGCGTAGCGCCGGCCATCACACGGTCGAAGTGCAGGAACAGGCGCAGGTCCTTCAGGTCGGCTGGAATGGAGAAATGACGACGGTAGATCCACGCATCCTGCCACGAATCGGGATTCCAGCCCTGCCAGGAGAGCGGCGTAACGCAGTGCGGCAGGGTGATGCCTTCAAAGCCATTGTCGTCGAACTTGGGCTCCAGCGCGGCGGGCGAGAACTTGCCGCCGAAGCGCCAGTTGCCGTTCATCGGGAAGACGCGCTGCGCTGCGCCGCGGTGCGCGGCGGCCCAGGTGAGAACGGACGTGGCGTGAGCCAAGGCAGCCGTGGCCGCGCAACCGCCCAGGAACGTTCTGCGTGAAATTTCGCGGGAAATAGCGTCTCTCCTTGTTGGGAAGGCCGTGTTCGCGGTGGTCTTCTTTGGGAAATCTAGATCGAGTCGGAGAATAACGGGTGGAAAATCCGGTCGTCAAGAGAGCGGTTCTTCGGCGCCTCGGCGGCGAGCGCGCTTGATAGGGGCTGAATTTCCTATCTTGCTGATGCAACAGAACGTGTCTCCGGGACACATGCGCGGGCGCACTTTCGCTTGACGTCGATAGCGCCAACATTGTAAGGTTCTCTGGTTCTCACTTGAGAGACCGGTTGCTGAACTTTGCACGGATTTGGGTGCGGAATTTGTGCGCTGCCGGACAAGAAAAGGTGGTCGATTAATGAATACGGCAATAGCGGTGAATAGCGCGACCCGGCAGGCTTTGGAAGCTGGCGAGGGAATTCTTAGACTGGCGCCCACGTGGGTGCCGCGAATTTATCTGCAACCGGGCCGCCGGCTCAAGCTGGACCAGCGCGATCTGTACGCCTACGGCGCACACCGGGGCGGCATCGATGAGCGCTGGTTCGCCTCCACCACGCCGGCCATGAACGAAAACCGCACCCCCGACGAGGGCATGAGCTATGTGGTGAACGGCAACGAGCGGTTCACGCTGAAGGAAGCCGTGGATGCCGAGGGGCCGCGCATGGTGGGCAAGGCCATCTGGGAGAAATACAAGCGCTGGCCGGTGTACAGCAAGTTCTTCGACAACTCCGGCCCCATCATGCACCACCTGCACCAGAGCGACGAGCAGGCGAAGCTGGTGGGCCGCGAAGGCAAGCCGGAAGGCTACTATTTTCCGCCGCAATTGAATTTTACGCATGGCAATTTTCCGCATACATACTTCGGGCTCGAGCCGGGTACGACCCGCGCGCAGCTTCGCGACTGCCTTGCGCGTTGGGACTTCGGCGACAATGGCATCCTCGATTCGGCGAAGGCCTACCGGCTCAAGCCGGGCACGGGCTGGCTGGTGCAGCCGGGGATTCTGCACGCGCCGGGTTCGCTCGTGACCTACGAGCCACAGTGGGGAAGCGATGTGTTGGCCATGTTCCAGTCGATGGTCGAGGGCCGGCCGGTTCCGCGCAGCCTGCTGACGCAGGATGTGCCGGACGCCAAGCACCACGATCTCGATTTCCTCGTGGACCTGGTGGACTGGGAAGCGAACGTCGATGCCGAGTTCAAGACGCACCATTACCTTGAACCGGTCCCGGTGGCCGATACGGCCAGCGAGGGCTACGTGGACCGTTGGGTGGTCTACGGCACTGTGTATGGCGAGCAGAAGTTCAGCGCCCGCGAGCTGACGGTCGAGCCCGGCGCTCGCTGCACCATCAAGGATGCTGGCGCATACGGCCTGGTGGTTACGCAGGGTCATGGCCGCATCGGCAAGCTGGATGTCGATTGCCCGGCGCTGATCCGCTTTGGCCAGATGACGCAGGACGAGGTGTTCGTAAGCCACGAAGCGGCCACAGCGGGCGTGACTTTCGAGAACCATTCGAAGACCGATCCGCTGGTGACGCTGCGGTACTTCGGGCCGGATGTCCACAAGGATATGCCGGAAGTGGGCGCTCACCGGAAGTAGAAGTTGAACGCTGACCAAATCGCGGAACCCACCCTCGCCGCAAAACAAAGACGCGGCGAGGATGGGGCGCCCGAGAAGAGGAATGAAATATGCGGCAGCAGCATTTTGAAGAGAAGAATGAGCAGATCAAGGTTCGGTTCGCCGAGTTGAGGAAGAAATCGCCGGAGAAGCTGAAGGCGCGGCTTAAACTCTCGTGGAGCAACTGGGGCTTTGGGCGCGAAACTCTGGCCGCCTCGGCGGAGCGGCTCGCGAAGAGCAATGTGCCGTATATCGAGCTGCACGGCAATCACTACGGGCCGGATCTCGGCTACGACGTGAAAGAGACATTGAAGATTCTCGGCGATCACGGCCTTGGCGTCTCGGGCGTGTGCGGCATGTTTTCGGCCGATAACGACATGGCGAGCAATCGCGCCGTGGTGCGGCAGGCGGCGATCGATTACCTCAAGCGCGAAGTGCCTTTCACACGCGCGGTTGGCGGCGAGTATCTGCTGGTGGTTCCTGGCGCGGTGGGACGTCCGAAGGCCTACGACGACGTGGAATTCGAGCGCTCCGCTGAGACGCTGAAGGCCTGGGGGCGCCTGTTCACTGAGAACGGCATCAAGGCAGCTATTGAGCCGATCCGCTCTGCCGAAGTGAGCCTGGTGCACACCGTGGCCGACGCCAAGCGCTACCTGTGCGCGGTGAATCATGCGGGCGTGGGGCACATCAACGGCGATGTTTATCACATGCAGTCGGAGGAATCGCACATTGGCGAGGCGATCGTCGATGCCGGAGACCAGCTCGTGAACCTGCACTTTGCCGACAGCAACCGCTGCGCGCTGGGTGAAGGTTTCCTCGACGTGGCGACGATTATCCGCTCGCTTTACGTGATCGGCTACAACGAAGGCAAGCGCTTTGTCACCTTCGAGCCGCTCGGGCCTGGCGGCGATCCGTATCCGGCGATGCACGGAAAGCCCGACAAGGCCAAGCTCGACGCGCTGGTCTCGACGAGCATCAAGTACTTCCGCGAAGTTGAGGAGATGGTGCTGGCGGAGTAGCCGGGAATAGGGATCAGGTTTCAGGTGTCAGGTTTCAGAGGCTGACCCTGGGAACCGACCACAGACTTGACCGCTGAAACCTAAAGCCTGAAAACTGACACCTGTTATGAAAACCTACTGCTTTGCTCTCGACCTTAATGACGATCCGGCGCTTATCGCCGAATACAAACACTGGCACCAACTCGACACAATCTGGCCTGAGGTGCTCGAACACCTCAAAGGGCAGGGAGTCGTGAGCGAGGAGATTTATCTCGCCGGCAACCGGCTGTTCATGATCCTCAGAACGCCTGACGACTTTTCGCTCGACAAGAAAGCTGCGGCCGACGCGGCGAGCACGGTGCTGCAGAAGTGGGAAGAGCTGATGTGGAAGTTCCAGAAGCCTCTTCCCGTTGCCAAGCCCGGCCAGAAGTGGGTTCTGATGGAGAAAATCTTCGACTGGCGGTAGCACGGGCCTCAAACGTAAGGTTCGCACTCTTCCCCAATATCCTTTCTGGATAAGTAGGACGGTTCAATGGTTCAACTCGGGGTTCAACCCTGTACGCTGGCTGCCGAGTTCGTTTGGGCGAGTGCGAGCCGGTTGATTGCTCTTGCGCCTTCCGATGTGGCCATCATCGCGATTTACTTCGTGATGGTGCTGGGCATCGGCATCTATCTGCGGCGCTACGCCAACACCTCCAACGATTTTTTCATGGCCGGCCGGGAGATGACCGCCTGGGTCGCCGGCCTGAGCTTTCTATCGGCGAACCTCGGCGCCATCGAGCTGATGGGTTGGGCGGCTTCGACGTATCAATACGGCATTCTGGCCGCGCACTTCTACTGGATTGCGGCATTTCCCTCCATGGTCTTTCTCGGCCTGGTAATGATGCCGTTCTACTACATCTCGAAGACGCACTCGGTGCC
>JASIJW010000110.1:0-16354 GCA_030050035.1 Acidobacteriaceae bacterium
ACAACACACCTACAAGCGCCGTCTTCGCCGTCGATTCCCGCTACTTCCTGGTTCCTGGAGTCGATGTGCACGGCTTCCGCGCCGTAAGCGGCCGCTCAGCGCTGGCCGACTATTTCAAGGATGGCGGCGCGGTGGCGATCTTTCCGGCGCTCGCGCCCGAGTGGAAACAGATGACCAATGCCACCTACGGCCTGAACCACTTCACTGAAGCCGATTTCCTGCGCCTCGCGCGCGAGTACCCAGTAACGTGGACGCTGATCCATGGACCTGCCCCCGCAGGAATGGATTGCCCGTATCAGCAGCGCGACTACGCTGTATGCCGGATTCCCGCACCGCAAGCCTTCAACAATCAAGGCGAGTAACGCAGCCTCCGTGCCCCATCCATTCGGCGGCATCATCGCCGAATGGGTGGGAAGCCGAGACACTCCCTGCGGAAATCAGGCGTTTCACCAAGCCCTCGCTACGCCTCTGCGAAAATAAAAGAGAATGCTCTCGCTCCAAAATGCCGGCAAGCGATTCGGCCCGCGAATCCTGTTTCTTGAAGCCAATTGGCTCATCCGCAACAACGAGAAAACGGCCCTCGTAGGCGCAAATGGCGCTGGAAAATCCACGCTGATGAAGGTGCTGGCCGGCCTCGAAACGCTCGACTACGGCACGCTCGAGCGCACGCGCGGCATGAGCATCGGCTACCTGCCGCAGGAAGGACTGCGGCTCACTGGCCGCACCGTTTTCGAGGAATGCCTCACAGTCTTCGACGAAATCCGCGAGATGGAACGCGAGATCGAGCGGCTGGCCGGCGAGATGGCCGAGCTCGATCACGCAAGCGCCGAATATGAGGCCGCCGCCGAGCGCTACTCCACGCTTCAGGACCGCTTCCATGCCCTCGATGGCTACGCGCTCGACGCTCAGGTTGGCACTGTGCTCACCGGCCTCGGCTTCGGCAAGCAAGACTGGTTGCGGCTTACGGACGAGTTCAGCGGCGGATGGCAAATGCGCATCGCACTGGCCAAGCTGCTCTTGGCCAAACCGAACCTGCTGCTGCTCGACGAGCCCACCAACCATCTCGATCTCGAAACCCGCAACTGGCTCGAGGACTACCTCAAGAGTTATCCATTCGGCTACATCCTCATCTCGCACGACCGCTATTTCCTCGATGTGACCATCGATCGCACGGTCGAGATCTGGAATAAGCGCCTCAACGTCTACCAGGGCAACTTCACCAAGTATCTCTCGCAAAAAGAAGAGCGGCGCACGCAGCTCGAAGCCGCATACCGCAACCAGCGCGATCAGATCGAGCACCTGGAAGCCTTCATCAATCGCTTCCGCTATCAGGCCACAAAAGCCAAGCAGGTGCAGAGCCGCATCAAGGAGCTCGAAAAAATCGAGCGGATTGAGATACCGGAAGAAGAGCCGGTCATTCACTTCAAATTCCCGCAACCGCCACCCTCAGGCCGCACGGTGGTGGAAGCAGAGAACCTTGCCAAGAGCTACGGATCGAAGAACGTCTTTGCCAACGCGCGCTTCACCATCGAGCGCGGCGACCGTGTGGCCTTGGTCGGCGTAAACGGCGCTGGCAAATCCACTCTGATCAAGCTGCTCACCGGCGCGGAAGCGCCCACAGCGGGCACAGTGAAGATGGGCCACAACGTAGTGGCGGAGTACTTTGCGCAGGACCAATACAAAGTGCTCGATCCCGAGGCGCGCATGCTCGACGACATCAGCAGCGCCGCGCTGCGCGTGCCGGAAGTAGAACTGCGCTCGCTGCTTGGCTGCTTTCTATTCCGCGGCGACGACGTCTTCAAGCCACTTGGCGTGCTTTCCGGCGGTGAGCGCAACCGCTTCGCACTGGCGCGCATTCTGGTTTCGCCGTCAAACTTCCTGCTGCTCGACGAGCCAACGAATCACCTCGACATGCGCGCCAAGGACGTGCTTCTCGACGCCATCGCAGCCTTCTCCGGCACAGTTGTTTTCGTTTCGCACGACCGCTACTTCATCGACCGGCTAGCCACGCGCGTGCTGGAAGTTGAAAACGGCGCCATCACGTCCTACGAAGGCAATTACGAAGACTACCTCCGCCGCAAAGAAGCTCTTACGGCCAGTACCTCTTCATCTGAGGCCGGCAATCAAAATCCCGTGCCCCATCCTTCGAGCAGCATCATCGCTCGAAGGGTGGGAGACCACGAACCTTCATCTCCCGTGGAAGGCGGCACTCCGGCCCCGCTATCGACAAACGGCACAAGCAAAGAAAAACGCCGCCTGAATCCCATCAAGCAGAAGCAAATGGAAGACCGCTGCGCCTTCCTCGAAGAAGAAATCCCCCGCATCGAGGCCTCCATCGCCCACACCGAGCAGCAACTGGGCGTCTACGTCTCCGCCGCCGAAACCCAGCGCCTCACCACGTTGGCCGAAGAATTGCGTGCGCAGTTATCGGCGCTGATCGCCGAGTGGGAAGAGTTGATGTTGCAGCTCGAAACTTGAGGCCGTTTGAAGCGGAAATACTGTACGGGGGAAGCCGCCGCCTGAACCGCGGAGTGCAACCCTATTCTTTCGGAACAGGGTTGCGCTCCGCAGCTCAACTTTCAGCAATGGGGTTTTGGAGTTGTTATTGGGGTAGTCCCGGGTCTTCGATAACTGACCAGTGGGTGACCTGGAATTTCTCATTTTGGCCGCCCGTGCTGGCAATTTCGAAGCCGTACTCAAGCTGCGTTAAAGTCGTATCCGTTGGCAAGTACCCATTGTTCATCAGCCATGTGAGCATAGCGAGGACGTCTACGCTGCCTCTCGTGATGCCGTAAACATTACCGTTTCCTACATTGATGCTCTCAGGCGTGGTTCCTGGAGCCGGAGGCCAGGCGTTGCAAAGGGTGAGAGCCGTCTGGTCAAGCTGCCAGACGAGTTCGCTGCCACATTTAGCCAAATTCCAGAGATGTTTCGGAACCCCGTTCGATCCGCCGAACACCACCTGAGCACTCAGCTTGGAGGTACACCCGCCGTAATAGTTAGGTCCGCCGCGATTGGAAATGTCGTTCCAAATCATCACTTCGTTGCTATAGCCGTTCAGCCAGATATCGTACGCCGCCTCAGCGTCGGTATTGGGGTTCTCGTTCATGTCATCCCCAAACGACGAGTACAGGTAGCTGAAACTACTCAAAGCGGGTGGGTCACTGGTGTATAGCGCGTCGCTGTTGGGGTAAGTCCAGATTTCCGTCTGTCCGGTCGGGAAATTGTCTATCGTGTACCAGTTCCCGGGGTCGGTCGCGTACATCGTCTGCATTTGCGCCACCGTCTCGGTTGGGAACGCGCTTGCGGCGGCCGGTTCATTCCAAAAGCCATTCTGGATATTTATGTTGTTGCCGTCGCTGCCGGTGACCCACGGGTACAAGTACGGTCCGCATATGCCCCCCGGATCGGTGGTCACGCACACAGGCGCAGGAGAGGGTTGATGGAATGGAAAGGGTGAATGGCCAAACTGGCCAAAGGCCAGCGAGCCGCAGGCCAGGATCGACCCGACGAACAGGAAGCAGCGAATGTGTGTTTGTCTCACAGATGCAATCTCCTTATCGGTTCTCGTCCGCCTTCTGCTGAAGGCGAACTTTGCTTGGCCGTGACCGCTGGGACGGAGTCCGGGCATGACAAAGTGCCGGACGGGCACGGACGATTTCGGGTTGCGCAGTCTGGGATCAGCCCGTCCTCTCGATTGTGTGAAGCGACACACTGATCTATCAAAATTTGGATTCGGTGATCAAGAGGGCTGTGTCCGCCCTTCCCTATGGGCTCCTGTGCACAGCCGTGGCTCCTCTCAGCCGCTGCCGTAGATTTGAGGCGCCTTTGTGCATAAGATCGGGGGCTAAGCAGTTTCGAGCCAGTCTGTATTCCGATTTCGAGCCAGTAACCTGATATATCAATATCGAGCGCTTGTCAAGCGGCAATGGAATCTCGCCATGGCTGGACTTCGGCTGGAAGGCAACAGCGTTTGTCTTTTTGCCCCTGCCGCAGGGGACACAGGACCATTTCTGCAGATTTTATGGCCCGAATAAGTCGCCAACATTGCCGACATTCTCCGCCTGCAATGGGAAGGCGCGATTGCCCGCCTTTGGATAGTTCTGCGGCCGGTCAGCGCGTCGGCCGCGGGCCGGGACCATCAGTCATAATCAAATCAGGATGACCCTTCTCTGGAACCCTGAAAGCTGGCCGCAGCGGCTGGCCGAACTCGACTCCTGATTCCTCGCATTCGCCGTTCTGCTTGCGTACGATCAACCCATGACCGCCGCACCCGCAAAATCCCGCTGCACCTGGGCCGAAAGCGACCCGCTCCTCCGCGAGTACCACGACACCGAGTGGGGCGTGCCAATGCGCGACAGCCGCGCCCTCTGGGAGTTGCTGATGCTCGAAGGATTTCAGGCTGGCCTCTCCTGGATCACGGTCCTGCGCAAGCGCGACGCATTTCGTAAGGCCTTCAAAGGTTTCGACCCCGGCAAAGTCGCCCGATTCAACGAAGCCGACATTGCCCGCCTGCTTCAGGATCCCGGCATCATCCGCTCGCGCGCCAAGATTGAAGCCACCATCCAGGCCGCACGCATTTACCTCGACATGCAGAAATCCGGCGAGGACTTCGCCTCGTTTCTCTGGAGCATCGTAGGCGGCAAGCCCATCCGCACCGAGGGCCCCACTCCCGTGCAAACGCCGCTCGCTGTCGAAATGTCAAAGCAGCTCAAGAAGCGCGGGTTCAAATTCGTGGGCCCGGTTATCGTCTACGCTTTCATGCAGGCCGCTGGCATGGTCAATGACCACAACCCCACCTGCTTCCGCCGCAACGCCGCCCACCGCAAATAACCAGAGCCTCCGCATCGCGGTCCGGCAGCCCGAATCCGTCGTAGATAATCGAATCAGGATGCCTCTTCTCTGGAACCCTGAAAGCTGGTCGCAGCGGCTGGCGGAACTGGAAGCGCAAACCGGCGAGTTGAAAGAAGCGCCCCTGCGGCGCGATGTGCGCTCCCTGGGCACGCTGCTGGGCGCCGTGCTGCGCGAGCAGGCCGGCGAAGAGTTGTTCGCGCAAGTGGAAGCACTGCGCCAGGGAACCATTGCGCGCCGCGATGCCGAGGCGCGCACTGACCGGGAAGAAGCAGCGCGGCATGCCGCTGCGGCGCTTGAGCTGGCGCATTCTCTTCCAGTCGAATCTGCCACGTTGCTCACACGCGCTTTCGCGTTCTACTTCGAGCTCATCAACCTGGCCGAGACCAATCACCGCAAGCGCCGCCGCACGGCGCTGCAGTTAAGCGGCCGCGCCGGCCGCCAGCGCGGGTCGCTCGAGGGCACGCTTGCCGAGATGCGGCGCGTCGGTATCACAGTGGAAGAAGCGCTCGCCTATCTCGAACGGGTGCTCGTGATCCCGGTCTTCACCGCGCACCCAACTGAGGCTGCACGGCGCACCGTGATGTTCAAGCGCCGGCGAATCGGTCAGTTCCTGGCCGAACTCGACCGGATTCCCCTGCCCGAGCAGGAGATGGCGCGGCTTGAAGAGCTGCTGCTTGCCGAGATCACCAGCCTCTGGCAAACCGACGAGGTGCGCTCCCGCCGCCCCACCGTCTACGACGAGATCATGATGGGGCTCGATTATTACGACGTCTCCATCTTCGCCACGCTTCCGGTGCTCTACGGCGAAATCGCCGAAGCGATGAAGGCTGCCTACGGCGTCGAAATTGACCCGCTTGATCTGCCGCAGGTTCTCCGCTTCGGCTCTTGGATCGGTGGCGACCGCGACGGCAATCCTTTTGTTACGCCGCAGGTGACGCGGGGCGCCATCCAGCTCGCACGCCGTCATGTGATAGCCGACTATGAGCAGCGGCTCGACGCCATCATTGACCTGCTGACCACGAGCGCCCAGCAGCGCCCGGTGAGCGATGCGCTGCTCGAGCGGCTGCGCGCGTATCTGGCGCAGGTGCACACGCCTGAAGGCCAGGTCTTCGGCGCGCAATATGAATTCGAGTACTATCGGCGATTCGCGATCTGCATAAAGACCCGCATCGACCGCACGCTCGAACTCAATTTTGCTCAGAGCGGGGCCGGTACTCGAGCGGTAACCGCCAATACCGCCTCGGCGGGGAACGAAAAGCTGGCGCAGGCTCTGCCGCCCTACGGCTGCACGCAAGAGTTCCTCGACGATCTCGACGTGCTGCGCAGCTCGCTTGCTGCCAATGGCGGTTTGCGCATCGCGCGCACACTGGTCGACCCGCTGATCCTGCAGGCGCGCACCTTCGGGCTACATCTGCACTCCCTCGATGTTCGTCAGCACGCGCGCGTGCTCGCGGCCGCGCTCAAGGAAGCGATCCGCGACACCGCCGCCGCACAGTTGCCCGGCGAGCTTTCGGCAGAGACCGAGAGCGTGCTCGAAACATTCCGCGTGATTGCCGAAGTCAAGCAAGGCTGCGCTCCGGAGGCAATCCGGCAGTACGTCATCAGCGGAGCAGCCACGATCGAGGATATCCTCACCGTCATTCGCCTCGCTCGCCTGGGCGGCGTCCGCGTCGAGGGCTCCGAGCGCGACCCGGGCCTCATGCCTGTCCCGCTCTTCGAATCTATTGAGGACCTGCGCAACGCCCCAGCCGTTTGCCGCGAACTGTGGTCCCGGGCCGATTACCGCAAACTGCTCGAAAGCTGGGGTAACTGGCAGGAGGTCATGCTCGGCTACTCCGACTCGAATAAAGACGGCGGCATGCTGACCTCCACCTGGGAGATCTTTCGCGCGCACCGTGCCCTGCACGACGTCGCGCGCGAAGCTGGAATCCGGCTGCGCCTGTTCCACGGCCGCGGCGGCACGGTAGGCCGCGGCGGGGGACCCACGCACCGCTCCATCTTTGCGCAGCCCATCCATGCTTTCGACGGCCAGATTCGCATCACCGAACAGGGCGAGGTGCTCAATTTCAAGTACGCGGACGAGATCCTGGCCGAGCGCAATCTGGAGCTGATGATCGCAGCCTCTTTGGACGCACTCGCCCGGCCCAACGCGCGCGACCCGGAGGGCCACTTCACCGGCATTCTTAAGCCTGAGTGGGAAGCCGCGCTCGACGAACTGTCGCAGATTTCTTTCGGCTTTTACCGCAAGCACATTCTCGACGATGCCGGCGTGGTGCGGTATTTCGAGCAGTCCACGCCAGTGGGCGAGCTGGAAAACGCCAAGATAGGCTCGCGTCCGGCGCGCCGTAATGCATCTACACGGCTCTCGGATCTGCGCGCGATTCCCTGGGTCTTCGGCTGGACGCAGTCGCGGCTGCTGGTGCCGGCCTGGTTTGGCGTGGGCTACGCTGTCGAACAATTTCTGGGCAATGACGCCGCAAAGCTGAAATTGCTGCAAACCATGGCGCGCGAGTTTCCTCTGTTCATTGACCTGCTGCGCAACGTTGAGATGGCGCTGGGCAAGGCCGACCTGGCAACGGCGCGGCTTTATTCTTCACTGGTCGAAGACAGGAAGCTGCGCGAGCGCGTATACGACATGTTCGACGCCGAGTTTCACCGCAGCGTGCGCGCGATCCTGGCCATTACGCGGCAAAAAGAGCTGCTCGAGACCAACCCGGTGCTGGCGCGGTCAATCCGGCTGCGCAACCCCTACGTAGACCCCATGCACCTGATCCAGGTCGATATGCTGCGCCGCAAGCGCGCCGGCGAAGACACACCCGAGGTGAACCGGGCAATCGCGGCAACCATCAGTGGCATCGCGGCGGGCCTGCGGAATACCGGTTGACGGACCCGTCCGGCGGGATCTGTCCCGGGGATTGACCCTTGCCATACCTCCCCCCACGGGTCTAGGCTGTTCCTATGTATCGATGTAGCTAACACCGTCCGGGTGACAGCTCCGATGCCATAGTGCGCCTCGAAGCCTTTGATCGAAACCTTGATCGTCGATGGCGTTCGCTATCCCCTGACAAGCCGCACCACACTGCAAATTCCTTAGAAAGAGGTCCGGGCAGTGAAGCCCGCGAAGGAGGATCATTTTTATGGCGCACATTGCAGCAGATGTAACTGAACTGATCGGCCGCACCCCGCTGGTGCGGCTGAACCGTGTATCGGCCGGACTTCCGGGCATCGTAGTTGCCAAGCTGGAAAGCCATAACCCGCTGTCAAGCGTAAAAGACCGCATCGGCTTGGCCATGATCGAAGCCGCCGAAAAGGCGGGCAAGATCACGCCCGGCAAGAGCGTGCTCATCGAAGCCACCAGCGGAAACACCGGAATCGCGCTGGCATTCGTCGCCGCCGTCAAGGGTTATCGCCTGATCATTACCATGCCCGAGACTGCGAGCCTCGAGCGCCGCGTCACGCTGCTGGCCTTTGGCGCGGAAATTGTGCTCACCCCAGGGGCTAACGGCATGAAGGGAGCCATTGCCAAGGCCAATGAAATCCTGGACAAGACACCGAATGGATACGTCGTGCGGCAGTTTGACAATCCCGCCAACCCCGCCATTCACCTTGCCACCACCGGCCCCGAGATCTGGAACGACACCGATGGAGCTGTGGATTTCCTCATTTCCGGCGTTGGCACCGGCGGCACTATCACTGGCGTGGCGAACTATATCAAGCCGCGCAAGCCATCATTCAAAGCGATTGCCGTCGAGCCTTCTGATAGCGCGGTGCTCAGCGGCGGCAAGCCTGGCCCGCACAAAATCCAGGGTCTCGGCGCAGGTTTCGTGCCTTCCATCCTCGACACCAAGCTCATCGACGAAGTGATTCAGGTCACCAACGACGAGTCGATCGAAATGGCAAGGCGGCTGGTGCGCGAGGAGGGGCTGTTCGTCGGCATCAGTTCCGGAGCGGCGGTGGTTGCGGCTCTCAAGGTTGCCGCCCGTCCCGAGAATAAAGGCAAGCTCATCGTCACCGTACTGCCCAGCTTTGGCGAGCGCTATCTCACCAGCGTCCTCTTCGAGCCGCTGCGCCAGCAGGCCTTGGCCCTCCAGCCGGAGCCGATCGCAGTAACGGCGTAGAAAAGCAGGGCTTAGGGAACAGGGATCAGGGAATAGAAAAGCAGCAACATGCTTTGATTTTGTCTCGGACCTGTTCCCTGTCCCTGTTCCCTGTTCCCTATGTTCGCCCTATCCCGAATGCGCGAAGACATCCGCTCCATCATGGAGCGCGATCCTGCTGCACGCTCTGCTGCCGAAGTCCTGCTCTGCTATCCGGGACTTTGGGCTGTCTGGATTTACTTCATTGCGAACAAGCTGTGGTACGCCGGCCTGCCGCTGCCTGCGCGGCTACTCTCGCAGATGGGCCGCTTCTTCACCGGCGTCGATATCCATCCTTGCGCCACGCTGGGCCGGCGGCTGTTCATCGATCACGCCACAGGAGTGGTGATCGGCGAAACAGCAATCGTCGGCGACGACGTGACAATGTATCAGGGTGTCACGCTGGGCGGCACCGGCAAGCAGCAGGGCAAGCGTCACCCCACCATCTGCAACGGCGTCTTCATCGGCAACAACGCCAATGTGCTCGGCGATATCACCGTAGGCGAGAACTCGCGCGTTGGGGCCGGCTCGGTGGTGCTGACCGATGTGCCGCCCAACTCCACCGTCGTTGGCGTGCCCGCGCACATCGTCTATCACAACGGGCAGCGCGTGCTCATCACTGATCCACACGACGTCAAGGATCCGCTCTCCGACGCTCTCATCGCGCTCTCTGACCGCGTGGAAGACCTGGAGGCGCGCTTCGGCGCACATGAACGGTGGGCCAAGCCCTTCGCCGAGGAAGAAGCGGAGCGCACCGCTTATCGCGTGGAGCTCGAAAAAACGCGCTCTTACGTGGAGATGGGCGAAGGCATCTGATCGCGCTGTTTCCGCGCAATGATTTGCAACGAATTGACGCACCAGCGCTCTGGTGACCGAGCGCTTCCCGCGGCGCTCAGGCAGCTTCCTCGGCGCACGGCGATGGGAACTCTACCTCTGCCGCATGCGCGCTTGGCTGAGTAGTATTGGCCAGCCGCAGCTTCGAGACGACAGTAACCAGTTCCCAGAAGCCGGGGCGTGCCGCCGAGGGCCCGGGATCGTTATCGCGCGTCGGTCTTGGCCAACCCAGCAGAGCGAGCAGAGCCAGTAGCGTCATCCGCATGCCGCAATAGACCGCTTCGCAGTTGGCGGCCAGCTTCGACGCTGAGGCGCGCTGCGGTTCGGCCTTAGGTGCGGGCTCGCCAGCCTTGTTCTCGCCGTGCGCGGGCATCGTAATTACCTTCGTCGTGCGCGGAGGCATGGCAACAACAACTCCCGGCTTGCGCGTGGGCATTGTGATGACGGCAGGGGAGACCCTGGCCCGCATGGTGTACAAATTCTCTCCGTCAATTCGCTGCATCACAGTGCTCTCTCCTCTGACTCGGCTGACATCTGGCAGTGATCTCGAGTACACCAGCTTCGATGGCAGGCCATTGCATTCTTGTTGTCTGGTTGAGCGCACGGAATTGCGCGAATCGCCAATAAAATCGCGGATGTCGGGTGTTTCCCTTACACGAAGTCAGGGCTGCTCGGAGAGTGGGCAGGCGATATCCGACGAAAGCGATCAAAACACTTCCGCTCACCGGGCGCGACGGGCAAACGGCTGCCAGGTTTCTCGATCGGCGCGGGGTGAATTGCGGGACTCGCCAGCAGTAATTCAGCGGTTCAGTGCACATCCACCGAACGGTCGCCTTCGTACTCCATGATGTGGAAATATGCCTCCCACCCGCTCCATGAGGCGGGCGCGGGCAGCTTGGCCATCGGGTCCTTTAAATGGTTCGCATAATCCTCGACCAGCTCGTGCGTGCGGTAAACGCCCGTCAGCCAGTCGCCGCGATACCAGTTCTTCCACTTACCGTACTCGGCCGCCGACATAGACACGCGAATAGCATCAAGCGCGCGTAGCGCCTCCGCCGCATCCGTCTCAGCCTCGGCATGCCGGTCCGCATGATCCGCCTCGATGGCCCGCGCCAGTTCGAGCAGCATGCGGTTGCTCTCGCGGTTAATCGTAATCATGGTCAACACTTCGGCCTGGTAATAATTGCGCCGCGCCGGATCGATCAGCGTCTCGGCAGCCACAGCCTTTTGCCACACGGCATCCCAGCGCGGCTGCGCCGCCGCGCAATCTTCGATATCCGCCTCCAGCAGTGCTTTGCGTATCTGCGCATCCGGCGTCGGCATCAGGCGCGGCGGCGTCCACTTGGGCGATTGGCTGGGAATCGCAGCCACCTGATGCTCCGTCAGCTCGTCCAGAATCAGCCTCCGCGCCTCCGAGTGGTAATGTTGGTCGCCATCAACCAAGGGCGCTTCGCCCGAAGCCGTCGGCGGAGGTGGCGGCATGCTGCCTGCTGAAGTAAGCCGCGGTGGCCCAAACTGCCGGCGCAGAGACGGCGCAGCGAAATAGGCCTTGTAAATTTCTTCGAGCGCAGGCGCGGCCTTGGCGCCAAACTCCTCCGTCGCCCAAAGGCGATAATACGCGCCGTCGGGATCGCTGTGCTCGTCGCCCTGCCCGGGCGCATTGCCGGCATTTGCCTGCACGCCGGCCAGATTTCCTGCCCACGCCATGTCCATCACAGCGCGCGCCGTCATGGCTACGGGTCGAATATCGCTGGTGTTCACCAAAAAATATTTCGTCGCACCGGCTTTGATATACCGGCCAAGCTCATCGTTAATCACCTTCGCCGAAACCATCTCCGAAAGCTGGTTTGCCTGGCCGTTCATCATGGCCACGTGAAAATACGCGCCCTGTCCTGCAGCCACCTTGCCGCCGTCCTGCATGTCGCCGTAACCGGTATCGGCCCACACCAGCGCCACCTCCGGCGGAATCGTCAGGTAGCCCTCCTGCATCAACCGTGCGCCCTCCTGCCACAGGTCCGTCACAAACTGCGCATCGGGGTAGCGCGCACGCACAATCTTCATCTGCACGGCAATGGCATCGCTGATGCGCTTGCCGAGCAGCGGATCGTTGTCGCGCACGCTCGGATCGAGCGACGCGTAGCTTGAGTCGGACAGACCGCGCAGCCCCACGCTCCATAGAATCTCTTCATCCGGCCTGTATGTCGCCACAGCGTTCGTCCAGGCGCGCTCCAGAATCTCAGGATGCGTGGAGAAGTTATACGGCACATCTTTCGGCCAGCGCGCCACATTCACGCCCAGCGGAATGGCATGATGCTGGTTCACGATCAACCCACGCTCCGCCGCCGCATGCACCTGCGCATCGTCAGGGAAGATCCACGTGCCCGGCACAATCATGTTGCCCTTCAGGCGCAGGATGGTTTCAAAAACCTGATCCCAGGTCGAGAGCGCAATTCCCGTCTGCTCGCCTTTCTTCGGCGTCACCCAGCCCGTAAGCAAATCCTCATCATTCGGAAAGAACCCGCGATAGCGGAAGACCGGGCTAGCATAGGTTCGCGCAAAGTCAGCAGGCAGCAGGATAGAAGCACGCTTCGCCGGCTCCTTATCGGTCCACAGATACATGGGATCGACACCCAGCACGCGCTGCGAAAACTCGTAGATGGCATAGATAGTCCCGCGCATGTCTGCGCCCGTAAGACAAACAACGCGCTGCGGCGCGGCACCGCTATTTGTTCCGGCCACGGAAAAGGCAAAGGCTTCCGTGCCGCTGGCCGTGGCGCAATCCACCCCTGCAGGTACGTTGGCATTCTGTGCAATCAATATCGCCTTCGGACCGGCGTCTTCCAGCCGCGTGACCACCCGCGGCGCGCGCCCAAACACCTTGGCAAAATCGTTGCGCAAATCCTCTGTCGCGCGATGAACCGGCCCTGGTTCGCTGGCAGCTTCAACCAGCACAACTGAGCCGTCAATGCCGATGCGTTGCGGCTGGGCAGCTGCAATGTTGCCCGGCGCAGCCGCCAGAAGGCAAAGTGAAAACGCAGCTGAAAAAGGAAAGATGCGAGAACCAGCCATTGCGTAAGCTCCTGGAGCGAGATCTGGAGCCGGATTACGTCTGCGGCGCGCAATAATCCGCTTGTCGCGCCACACGTCCTATCCGGCGAGAATCAGTTCGGCCAGCGAATTATACATATCTGTCGCTCACGGCACTGGCCACCGCCGCAACCAACCGGGTGCTACAGTGGACTCGTTCGACTTCCCCGGGCGGCTTTTTTCGCTGGTGGGTCAGTTTGAAGGGTACGGGCTTCAGCCCGTACGTTAATGCCGCACATTGAGCGGGGCTTTAGCCCCCGAGGGATGCGCATTCAAACTGCCCCATTGCCTTTTTCGGAGAATTTTCGTTGCTTCGCTTTTGCGCGTGTTTGCCTCTTTTTTTTGCTTTTCTGCCCGCTGCCAGCGCAGCCACGCGGGTCAACGCCGCTCCCGTACCCGCCGAAATGCGCTCCAGCTTCTTCGCCATCACCGTCAACGGCCGGCCAATGGACGTAGCCTGGGCCGCCTCCAACTACGAACTCGTCAGCTTCGACATCGATGGCCCGGTTGAAATCTCCATCACCGCCGCCGAGCCCGGCTTCTGGGATAGCGGCGTGGATATCGAGCCGTGGCGCCTGGGACTCCGCGCTGCGCGAGTCAAAGCAGACGCCCAGACCATCCGTTTCCGCCTCGCTGGCCCGGCCAAACTCGCCATCTCGCGCCCCGGCGACTTTCTCAATGACGCAAAGATGCTCTTCCTCTTCGCCGATGCGCCCGCGCCACCGCCACCCACCGGACCCAACGTCACAATCATTCCCGCCGGCATTCACCGCGGCAGCCTCAACCCGAAGAGCGGCGATACCATTTATCTCGCGCCAGGCGCATACATCTTCGGCAGCCTCAACCTCTGGAACGTGGAAAACATCAAGGTGCTGGGTCGCGGAACCATCGTTTACGACGGCCCGCAGAATCCAACAACCGACGAAGGATGGATGCAGCGGCCCGACTGGCACTGCATCGGCGCCAACCAGGCGCGCAACGTGGAGATCGACGGTCTCACCTGCATCGTGCGATCGCGCACCTGGTCGATCCAGATGAAGGACTCCACGGGTTTCCGGTTCAACGACCTGCGCGTCATCGGCGGTAACTCTGGAAACGCCAACCAGGACGGCATGGACTGGCTGGGCGGCGGCGACACGATCGTGCGCAACGCCTTCATCCGCTCCTCTGACGACGACCTGGCCCTCGAAGGCAACTGGGACGGCTACTCCCAGCCCGACATGCTGCGGCCCGGCGGAGACGTGAACGATATCCTCGTCGAAGACAGCGAATTTTCGACGAGCATCTCCAACATCGTTCGCATCGATTGGCCCGAAAAGATCTTCAACTCGCGCAACTTCACTCTGCGCAACTCCGACATTCTCCACGCCGGCATCGGCGCCTGTGGCCAGACCTTCGGCCTGCTCGGGCTGTGGGGCGCGGACGGCGCGCGCGGCGAGCATAGCGGCATCACGCTCGAAAATCTCTTCCTCGACAACTGGTATTCTCTCGCGCAGATCGAGCAGGAGCAGCCTGCGGTCCACGGGGTGGCCTTTCGTAACATCTGGGCTCTCGGCCAGCCACCGCTCGCGGACTCCGCGATAGCCGGCGATGTGAAAGATGTGACGCTCGACAACGTGAAGTACGGCCAGATGCGCGTGAGCGGCGACCCTCAGCTTCCACTCACCGTTTCAAACGGAGCGGAGGAACCAAAATTTGCTCCAGTGCCTGCGCTTACTGCGGAATTTACAGTCGCGCAGCCCATCGTCGCACCTGGAAAGAAGATCGCGTTTGAGGCCAGAGCCGCTCCTAAACTCAGTCCTGGCGCGCACTACACATGGATCTTCGGCGACGGAACCACAGCGCACAGGCGCAAAGTGCGGCACCGCTTCCCGGACGCGCTGGGAACCGAGCTCGACGGCCGCAACGGAGCCGGCATCTTTCGCGTGCTGCTGCACGTCTCGGACTCCGCCGGCCATGAGGACTGGGCCGAGCAGAACATCGTCGCTGTGGCGCAGTGGCACAACGCAATGCAGCCGCCAACGGCTTCCGCGCCCGGTCCAATGCCTGGCCTCAAGCCTGGCCTAATCCCTGGCCTGACCCCGGGATTGACCTGGAGCGTCTATGCAGGTTTCTGGACCACGCTGCCCGATCTCTACAACCTGCAGCCCGTGCTCACCGGCGTTTCGCCCGGCGTGCAGGCAACCGCTGCCGGTTTCACGCAATGGGCCACAGCCTGGGATGGCCTGCTCAAAGTCCCGGAAGACGGCGGATACGTCTTCCATCTCATCGACCGCGACGGCGCGCGCCTTGTGATTGACGGCGTGGAAGTGGCGAAGACCGGAGCGCCGTTCGCGCAGGTCTGCGGCTCGCCCGGCAACGCGTTGCGTTACGATCACGGGGCCATCGGCCTGCGCGCAGGCCTGCACACCTTCCGCATTGAAGGGCTGAACACCGCCAGCAGCGGCGCACCGCGCGTGCTGTGGGAAGGACCGGGCCTGATGCTCCAGGAAATTCCTCAGTCTGCGTTCAGCAGGCGCGCCAATTAAGCGCCATGCCGATTGCGCGTCGTGTCATGGCAGTTGCGTCACATCCCACCCGCCGCCCAACGAGCGCACCAGGCTGGTGCTGGCTGCAAACTGGCGCGTCACCAGGCTGATCTCCGTGATCTGGTCCGAGATCAGCGTCTGCTCGGCCGTCAGCACTTCCAGATAACTCGTCACGCCGCCCTTATAGCGTTGGTTCGAGAGATCGAATGAGCGCTGGGCCGAAGCCACGGCCCTCTGTTCCACCTGCAACTCCTCCTCGAGCACACGCAGCGAAGAGAGCTGATCCTCCACATCGTTGAATGCCTGGAAAACGGTGTTGCGATAGCCGTTAACCTGCGACTCGTACATGTGCCGCGCCTGATCGGTAAGCGCGTGGCGCTGGCCGGCATCGAAGAGCAGTTCTGTGGCTTCTGCGCCAAGCGTCCAGATCGTGCTGGGGCCCTGGATCCACGTGCCGGGGCTGGCGCTCTGGAAACCGCCTTGCGCGCCGAGCGTGATGTTCGGATAAAACGCGCTGATGGCAATGCCGATCTGCGCGTTGGCCGCGGCCGCCTGGCGCTCGGCGGCGGCAATATCCGGCCGGCGCTCGAGCAGTTGCGAGGGCACGCCGATGGGCACCTTCGGTAGCGGCAGATCGAGCGGCGCAGGCGGCAGATGAAATTGCGTGATGTCAAAGTTGCCGATCGTGCCGATGGCGTGCTCGAACTGCGCGCGGGCCACGCCCACATCCACAAGCTGAGCGCGCACCGTCTCAAGCTGTGTTTGCGCCTGCGCCACGTCCACGGCCGTAGACACGCCTCCGGCCAGCCGCCGCTGGGTCAGGTCGAGCTGGCTTTCAAGGTCGGCCACCGTCGCCGTTAGCAGCTTGGCCTGGGAATCAAGTCCGCGCAGCTCAAAGTAGTCGGTCGCCAACTC
>JASIJW010000111.1:0-2794 GCA_030050035.1 Acidobacteriaceae bacterium
GTGTTCACGTGATCGCCAACCGCAAGGTCCTGCTTCAAAATCGCGCGATGCGCGCGCACGCCCTGCACCGGCAGCACGCAGCCAATAATCTCGGCAACAACAGAATTCCCATCCAAAGCCAGAAAAACTCCCGTATCGCCAATCTGGCCGCCCGAGTCGCCGTAGAAACTTGTATGATCCAAGACGATCTCAACCAAAGCGCCCGCGCCCGCGAAGGGCACGCCAACGCCGTCCTTCACAATCGCCAGCACCTCGCAGTTAGTCGAGGTGAGCTGCCGGTACCCTTCAAAAACTGTCTTGGGCAAATCGCGAAACGCCGGGCTGGCCGTCTTCTGGCTCCCGCCCTTCCAACTCGCACGTGCGCGTGCCTGCTCTTCAGCACGTGCGCGCTCAAAACCTTCATGATCAAACTGAATGCCCGCATCGCGCGCAGCATCGACCATGAAATCCAGCGGCAAGCCGAAAGTTTCGTACAGGTGGAATGCCTTGTCGCCCGTGAAGTCGCCCTTCATCTCCTCGTTGAGCCGCGTGAGCCCGATCTTCAACACGCGATCGAACTGCTTCTCTTCCGCCTCAACCACCCTCGCCACGCGATCGGCCGAATCGATCAGCTCCGGATACGCGCACTGCATCAGATCGCGCACCGCATAGACCATCTGGTAAAGAAACGGCTTCTCCTGCCCCAGCAACCGCCCATGCCGAATTGCCCGCCGTAGAATCTTGCGCAGCACATAGCCGCGCCCCTCATTCGAAGGCAGCACTCCGTCGCTGATGAGGAAAGTCGCCGCCCGCGAGTGATCGGCAATAATGCGCAAACTCGCCGCATCATCATCGGCGCTGCGCGTCTCCTGCTCAAGCGCACGCTCGCTCACGCGCTTGCCGGTCAGTTCCTCAGCGCGCGCAATCAACGGCGTGAACAGATCGGTTTCAAAGTTGGAAACCTTACCCTGCAGCACCGCCGCCACGCGCTCCAGCCCCATGCCCGTATCGATTGACGGCTTAGGAAGCGGCTCTAGCTTGTATTCAACCGTCTTTCCGGAACCAGAAACCCCGGAGCCCGAAACCACGGAGCGCTCAAACTGCATGAACACCAGGTTCCAAATCTCGACATACCGCGCATCGTCCTGCCCGAAGGGCTTGTCGACACCCGGCGTCTCCGCCGCCTCGATCCCCATGTCGTAAAAAATCTCCGAGCATGGCCCGCACGGTCCCGTTTCGCCCATCTGCCAGAAGTTGTCCTTCAACCCATACTGGTGAATGCGCTCCTTCGGCACGCCAACTTCCAGCCAGTACTTCTCGGCCTCATCATCACGCGGCACGCCGTAGTCCGGCGCGCCTTCAAAGATCGTCACGTACAGCCGGTCCTTCGGAATCCCGAACCACTCCGGGCTCGTCACCAGCTCCCACGCAAACTCGATCGCCTCGCGCTTGAAGTAATCGCCGAACGAGAAATTGCCCAGCATCTCAAAAAACGTGTGGTGGCGCCGCGTGAATCCCACGTTCTCAAGATCGTTATGCTTTCCGCCCGCGCGCACGCACTTCTGCGAGCTCGTTGCCCGGTTGTAGTCGCGCTTCTCCGCGCCCAGAAAAAGGTCTTTGAACTGGTTCATGCCGGCATTCGTAAACAGCAGCGTCGGATCGTTGGCAGGCACCAGCGAAGAAGAGTGCACGCGGCGGTGCCCCTTCGACTCAAAAAAGCGCAAAAACAGCTCGCGAATCTCGTTCCCCGTGCGGTATTGCATACTCTTTCAGTGTAATGGGCGGGTGCGGGCGCGCACTGGGAGCAGCAGACCGTCCCAGTCGGCCGTCCGCACCCGTCATCCTGGCCAACTGACTTGTCATCCTGAGCCGCAGGCGAAGGATCTGCGGTTGCTTTTATAGCTCCGCGTATTTGCCAGGGACCGCGAGCAGTGCGCTCCTCGCCTGGATTCCGTGCGGCCATTCGCGCTCCAATACAATAAAATCTGAAAGATTTTCTCCACAGGAGCAGATTCAGTGCCGCAACGCACCTTCAGCATCGTCAAGCCGGACGCAGTTCGCACGGGCAATACCGGCGCCATCCTGGCCGAAATCTCCAAGGCCGGCTTTCGCATCATCGCCATCAAGAAGCAATCCATCTCCAAGGCTGAGGCCGAGGGCTTTTACTACGTGCACCGCGAGCGCCCTTTCTTCGCCGCGCTCACCGACTTCATGTCCTCGGGCCCGCTGGTCCTGATGGTCCTCGAAAAAGACAACGCCATCGCCGATCTGCGCAAGCTGATGGGAGCCACCAACCCGGCCAACGCCGAAGACGGCACCATCCGCAAAAAGTTCGCCGCCTCCATCCAGGAAAACGCCATCCACGGCTCCGACGCCGAAGAAACCGCGGCATTCGAAATCGCATATTGGTTCGCAGGCTACGAGCTGCTCTAACCACATCTCTCCTAAGTCAGTCCCGCAGCAAAATCTTCGAGCCCCATCGTCTCCGCGTTGGGGCTCGCGGACCAGCCGCAAAGCCCAGGAAAATTCCCCAAACACTGCCGGGAATTACCGCTCAATCTGCCAAACTGAAACCGGAACTGGCCAACCGATGGGGCCTTCAGCTCCGCAGAAATGTGCCGGTTCGTTTGCCCTTCGCCAAGTTGATTCGAAGGAAGGAGCACTTCTGTATAAGTCATTTTGCATCAACAACAAAAGACATCAAGCGTCTTTGTGGTTACCATAAGCTTCACATTTTAAATACTTTAGATCTCAAACCCTTGAAAACAAAATAGATACGGCAGACATCGACTTGTTAGGGTGCTGCAAACAATAG
>JASIJW010000013.1:0-6187 GCA_030050035.1 Acidobacteriaceae bacterium
CCGAAGCCAACACCTGGTTCAACGATCTGAATGAGATTCCGCGCACTCCGCTCATCCGCAACCAATTCGGCGGCAACATCGGCGGCCCGATCAAGCGCGACAAGCTCTTCTTCTTCTTCCAGCTTGCCGACTCGCGGATTGTTCAGTCGTCAACCACGGAGCAGATCGTGCCGCTGGCGCAGTTCCAGGCCGGTGAGCTCAACTACATCAACGACGGAACAGGCTGCGGCGACCAGACCCGCATCACTAGTTTCAGCACGTTGCCGGCGTGCATCACGACGCTCTCCAGCTCCCAGGTGGCCGCCCTCGATCCCAACGGCGTGGGCTTCGATGCCAACGAGCTTGCCTTCATCAATTCCCGCTACCCCGCGGCGAACGACCTTTCTCAGGGCGACGGAGTGAACACCGGCGGCTACCGGTTCACCACTCCCACTCCCGACAACGTGATGACCTACGTCGGCCGCATCGACTACAACCTGACCCCGACGCAAAAAATCTACGGGCGCTTCACCATCAATCACCTCAACGCCATTGAAAGCCTGCCGGAGTTTCCAACCGATCCGGTCACGCACCCGGAGTACGACCGCAGCTACAGCTACGTTGTAAGCCACGTCTGGGAGATCGGCTCCAATAAAGTCAACCAGTTCTACTACGGCGACACCATCAGCAAGCTGAACTTTCCCGACCTTTACAACCCGACCGGAGCCAACCAGTACAGCTTCACGGGGCTCGACGGCCCATACACGGATTACGACGGGCAGAAGCGCCGCATCCCGGTTCCCGAAGTCCGCGATGACTTCAACTGGGTGCATGGTTCTCACAGCTTCTCGATGGGTGGCGCCTTCAAGTGGATCAAGACCGAGAGCAACCTGGTCAGCAATTTCAACTATGTAGAAGCAGGCCTGAGCGGTCCGGCGTTTTCGAGTGGTCTGGAGCCATCGGTTCGTCCAGCCGATATCAGCAATACCCTTGGTCAGGTAGGCATCGACGATTACGACACCATGTTCGCCACTGCGCTCGGCGTCGTCGGGCAGATCTACACAAACTACAGCTACAACAACAAAGGTGCGGCCCTGCCGGCAGGCGCCGGAGAGCCGCGCGCCTACCGCTTTTTCCAGACCGAAGCATATTTCGGCGACACCTGGAAAGCGACGCCGAAGCTGACCATCAGCTACGGCCTGCGCTACCAGCTTTACTCGGTTCCTTACGAAGTGCATGGCGATGAGTCGGTGCCGACGCAGATCAGCCTGAACACCTTCATCAAGGACCGCATCGCGCAGCAGGATGCGGGCAACACCAGCAACACTGGTCTGCCTTTTTATAGCTATGTTTTGGGCGGCAAGGCCAACCACGGACCCAACCTGTACGACCCCTCGTACAAGGACTTCGCTCCGCGGTTTGCCTTTGCCTTTACGCCCTATGCCGACGGAAAGACCGTGATCAATGGCGGCGCAGGCATCGTGTACGACCGCACGGTAATCAACGCCATCAACTTCCTCCTGGACCAGGAGTCCTCGTACCTCTTCTTCAACACCCAGTACGCTGACTTTGGCTCCCCCGGCGGCCCGGCCGCTTCGCTGGCGGTTGCTCCGCGTCTCGGTTCAAATCTTGCCTATCCCGCTGCGGACAATCCGCCGGCACTGGCGGCAACAGTGCCGTACATCCCATACGTCGACAACACCGGAACTCCTTTCGGATTGGCCGCCGGCGAAGCGAACCTTGTCATCCCCAAGGACCTGAAGGATCCATACTCGATCGCACTGAACTTCGGCATCCAGCAGGAGCTGCCCGGCCACACCGTCCTCAAGCTGAGCTATGTGGGCCGGCTCGGCCGTCGCCTGCTGGCGGATGCAGACGCCAACCAGGTCATCGACGTTCCCGACTACACCGGCAAGTCGACCCAGACAATGTCTCAGGCGTTCGCGGGCCTCACCACCCAGTTGCGGCAGGGAGCAGCCACGCTCACTCCGCAGCCTTGGTTTGAAGACGTGCTGGCCGGATACGGCCCGGCATACGGCTTTGGCAGCAACACCAACCTGCTGGCCTACCTGATCGGAGAGTACGCGCAGCGCGGCGACATTGCGGACTCGCTCTATCTTCTCGCGTATTACGGCTATAACTACCCCAGCTTCTACGGCGGCTTCCTGCCCACCAACATCGGCATCCCATCGCAGTTCGGCACCAACGCCTACCTCACCAACATGGGCAGTTCGAATTACAACGGCATGCTGCTGACGGTAGACAAAAATATGTCTCAGGGCCTGCGCGCCGAGTTCAACTACACCTGGTCGCACTCCATCGACAACACCTCTCTCAGCGGCTCCAACAACGCGCTCTATAACGCCAGTGGGATGATTTGTGACATTCTGCACCCGCGCGCCTGCCGCGGCAGTTCGGACTTCGACGTCCGGCAGGAGATTTCGTCGAACTTCCAATACGACCTGCCATTCGGCCAGGGACGCACCTTCGCTGTCCATGCATCGCGACCGCTGAATGAGATGATCGGCGGCTGGAGCATCTCCGGCCTGCCCTCGTACCGCACAGGCCTGGCGATGACCGCACAATCCGACGCCTTTCTGGCTTCATTCGACAATGCCGATCCTGCCATCTTCACCGGCAATCCGGCCGACCTGAGGACCAAAGTGAACGTCGATCACACCACCAACACCGTTTACCAGTTCGCCGGCGGCGCTGCCGGCGCGGCCAAGGTGCTGTCGGAGTTCCGAGGTCCCATCGGCATCGAGTACGGCCAGCGCAACCTGCTCCGCGGCCCCGGCGCGTTTTACTTCGACGCCGGCCTGCAGAAAACCTTCCCGCTCGTCGAGAGGGCCAGTCTCATCTTCCGGGCCGACGCGTACAACGTCTTCAACCACCCGAATTTCAGCTCGGTCAACCCATATAACTACCCCGTCTCGCCAGACCTGAACATCGTCACCAACGCCTCGAGCTTCGGCCAGATCACCGCGACCGCCGCGTCGCCCAGCTCATCGGGCGTAACAGCAGACGGAGCTCGCGTGGCGCAGTTCTCATTGCAGCTTGCGTTCTGATCCGGCAGAGCCGGCGGCAAAAAACCGAAAGCCCCGGCAACCGGGGCTTTGTGCACGTAATTTTCCGTACCCCATCCTTTTCACAGCTTCATCGTGAAAAGGGTGGGAAACCGCGCAATCGGCAAACCAAATCTGGAATCGGTCTAAATCTGGAATCGATCTACGCCGCAGGCTTCATAAAATCCAACGCGCGCACCAGATAATCCTTCAGGTCCTTGCGCGCGACCACGGCATCGAGAAAGCCTTTTTCGAGCAGGAACTCCGCGCGCTGAAAGCCTTCGGGAAGTTTCTGCCGAATCGTCTGCTCGATCACGCGCGGCCCGGCAAAGCCGATCAGCGCTCCCGGTTCCGCGATGTTCAGGTCGCCCAGCATGGCAAAGCTTGCGGTAACGCCCCCGGTGGTCGGATCGGTAAGCACGCAGATGTACGGCACCCGCACGTCGTCCAATTGCGCAAGCGCCGTCGAAATCTTGGCCATCTGCATCAGGCTCACCACGCCTTCCATCATGCGGGCGCCGCCCGAGGCAGCCACAACGACAAGCGGCTTGCGCTGCGTTCGCGCGCGATCGACGGCCCGGGCAATCGTTTCGCCCACCACCGCGCCCATCGAGCCGCCGATGAAGCTGTACTCCATGGCGCTGAGTACGATGGCATGCGCTCCGAGCTGGCCTTCGGCGTTCAGAATAGCGTCGCTCAAACCGGTCTGCTCCTGCGCCTTGCTCAGGCGCTGCTTGTACGGCTTCACGTCGCTGAAGTCGAGCGGATCGGTGGAGCGCAGGCCGGTATCCACCAGCTCATAGCCGGGGTCGAGCAGCATCTCAATGCGCTCGCGCGCGCCCAGCTTGAAGTGGTGCTGGCAGTGCGGGCATACGTTCAGGTTCTTTTCGAGATCGGCCTTCCAGATGGTGGCGCGGCAGCCCACGCACTTGATCCACAAGCCTTCGGTCCGCACCGTGCGGCCGGCGTCCGCGCCGTTCTCACTTTCGACCGGGCCGGTAAGATCGCCATTCTCGCGTTTGAACCAGGACATACCGAAGCCAATTGTAAATGGACAGGCGGGGACGGAGGATGGCCGGCCAATTTGCCTTCACGATTCGGCTTTCTGCACCGGTGTGGCAGCCGCCGCGCCGCGCAGGTAGGCATCGTCGCCGTCAATCCAGTCCTGGCGTGGAGGATTGAAGATGTCGAGCGCCACCGAGTCCTCAAGCGCCACCACCTCATGCGGCGCGTGCGGCGGAATGCACAGAACCTCGCCGGCGCCCACCGTTACATCCTTGTCATCCAGGCGAAAGAGCAGAACGCCCTCAACCACCTGGCTGATCTGCTCGTGAAAATGCTGGTGCCGGGGAACGGCCGCGCCCTTGCGCAGCACAATGCGGGCCAGCATGGTGTTCACGCCGACAATGTACTGGCGCGTGACCAGCGGGTTCATCTGCTCGGGTGGAATATCGGTCCAACTATAGTGCGTGCATTCCGGCATACGCTGCCTCCAACCCTCGCCGCAGGGAACGAATCACGCCCCGCGCCTTACCAGGTATACCGCACCGCATAGGTAAGGGTCGATTCTCCCTTGGCCGGAACCTCTACCGGAAACTCGATCGTGCGGCTGTCGCGCTTTTCGTAGTCCTCGGATTTCGTCGTAATCTCCCAGTTCGTGCCGCGGTAGAGATGCTCCACCACCCCTACTTTCACTGGCTGCTCCTTCTGGTTCGTGATCTTTACCTCGAAACTCTCTTCGACAACTCTGCCGTTGTAGTCAACATGAAAGTCCGTCTGCGTGCGCGATCCCTTCACGTCAAACGCGCTGCCGGTGACCACCTTCACAGTATCTTCCGTAGGAGTGTGGTTGATCGTGCTTTCTCCAACAAATTCAACCTGCCCGTCGGCATCGCGGCGGTAAAAGCGCAACCTGCCCGCCGGCAGCGGCATTCCCAAATGATTTGCCTCGCTGTTCTTGATCTCCTCCACGATGTAGACTTTCGTGTTTCCGTTGTCGAGTCCGTAGCTGCGATCCTGATTGGGATTGCCATAGTAGTTAGGCTGTACTTGCGCCGCGCCATCGTACATGTAGCTGCGCTGCATGCCCACGCCGGCCGCGTCGATAAACTGCACCTGCTTCATCTCGCCGTCACGCAGCGCCACCGTGCGGCCCAGGTCATACAGGTGAAAATCATCGAACGGCTTTTGCGTCACCTGCGGAAGACCGGGAGGTGGCGGCGCCATCATCGCGCCCATCGCCATTGCGTACCCGCGTGACGACGGCTGGATCTTCGCCACATCGCCCGCCATCAGCTTGATCTTCGCCTGCGGAAAGTCCGTGCCGCTCTGGTTGTGGATCGTGACCCAGCCGAGCACGTCTGCTTTTTCCTCGCCGGTCGTGTCGGCGTTGTTCGGCGCCACAACGTTGTAAGTCGCCTCCCAATCCATTCCGCCGGTGATATACGACAACTCCGCCGTAAATCGCTCCGGCTTTTCCGCCAGAATCTGCCAGCGCAGGGTAGGCTTAAGCAGCAGTCCATCCGTCTCTGCGGGAAACAGCGGAGTACCGGGAAGCTGAAACTGCATCTTGCCGTTCACTTCGATCAGCGGCGGGGCGTTTTGGCCGCTCATCATCTGCCCATCGAAGGTACGTTCGGCATCCAGATGAAAGCCGGCCCGGATAATCTTTCCCTCCACGATCTGCGCGCCATTGGGAGTGTTCACCTCGAAGTCGATCGTCCTGCCCTCGTACTTTTCGAGCAGCCACTCCTGCGTCACCACAGCCGCGTCGTAATTCTGCTCCACAATGTGTACCGGGTGGTTGCCGGAGGCGTCGCGCAGCACTACGGAATCCGGCTCCAGCTTGCTGGTCACATCGCTTGCGGTCACTTCATTGGTGCCTGCGTGCAAATCGAGATCGATGTACTGGCGCGCAACAGCGAAATCCTGGTTGTAGATGGTCAGCGCCACCGCCGGCTTCGCGACCTGCTGCGCTCCTGCCAGAGATGCGGCAAAGCAGACTACTGGAACGAACCCCCCGATTCGGCTCATACGCCTCCTGCCTTGGATGTAGTGGATTGAAACCGCTGCAACGTTGACGCACAAACGCCCCAAACGTTTGCGCGTACAGCGGTTCCAGAGTTGCTGTATCCCGCAGGCAT
>JASIJW010000112.1:0-5024 GCA_030050035.1 Acidobacteriaceae bacterium
CGCGGTCAACAGCCATCCTCTCAGACCGCAAAGCCAGATTCGGGCCAGTCAAACTCCGGCCAGTCGAGTTCCGGACAAGCGGGGACGCAGCAGGGCCAGCCTCAGCAGAATAACGGTTCCAGCGCAGGAACTCCGCAATCCGCTCCCATGACGATTGGCGACGGAGAAGACGAAGGCGCGCCCGCCGAGCAGGCTCCCGAACAGCAGCCCGCGCAGGCGCCGGCCGCACAATCTGCGCAGCCGCCGGAGGCGCAACCTGTCTCGGTTCCAACTCCTCCGGTCCAGCAACAGACCGTGCCTGCAGCTCCTGCCGTTGCCAGCCCCCAATCAGCGGAGCCGGCGCTGGCAGCATTGCCGCCCGCGCCGCCCGATTCGAGCGACCCGCGCAAGCTGGTGAACTGGGAGTGCGCCGACCTCTTGAAGATGGCCAACGACCTGAAGGCTGTGGTGGACAAAACCAACAAGGACGAGCTGTCGATTGCGGTGGTGCGCAAGGCAGGCGAAATCGAGCAGATGGCTCACAAGCTCCGTGACGACATGCGTCCGGCGATGGCGGGCAAAAACTGACGGCAGGGCGTTAGCCCGGCAGATGCTGGAGGATGGTTCTCCATGATGACCTCGAGAATGATGAACGGCAGATTGACAAACCGCAGATTGGGCGGCACATCGACGGGCCGTATATATTTGCGCCGTTTTGCAGAGCTTGCGACGACCGTCGCGCTCCTGATGGGCTGTACGGAATTCAGCAGGGCACAGAACGCACAGGGGCTGCCGCAGGGCCCTGCACACGGGTGGGGACAGATTTCCACGTCGCAAAACCAGCGGTCGTACCCGGGCGAAATCGGCGATCCGGCGATGGAGGAAAAGCGGCTGAACGCTCTCAACGCCGAGCGGCAGAAGGCTATGGTCGCCGATACCGACAAGCTGGTGAAACTGGCCGCCGAATTGAACCAAGAGGTGAACGGCAAGAGCCTGGAGCAGCTTACCGACGACCAGCTTCGCAAGGTGGCCGAAATCGAAAAGCTGGCGCACAGCATCCGCGAGAAAATGAGCACCTCAGTAAAGCCGGCGCCGATGATGGACTCGCCTACCGTGCCTTTGATGCAATGAGCTAATTCGAACGGTGCAAAGCATCTCTTTTCCGCCGCAAAACCTGCCGGCGACCGGACGTCATCTTATCGCGAGGGTAAGCGTTTGGGAATGTGGAAGCTCGCGCAGATTGCTACAATCGAATGAGGCGTTTGAGCCAGAATTGCGCAACTGACTGCAAGATCGCCGCAAACCCGTGGAACTGATTCTCGGAACGCGAGATCAGGACCGCGTGCCGTGACCGCCGGGCGTTTTGCGGAGCTGGTTTGCGGAGTTAGGGAGTGAAACAAAATGGGACTGGCAGTTACTGGCGCTCCCGTTCGTGAATCCGGCAGCCTGGGAGCTCCGCAACTCGTTGAAATCTACCGGCTCATGTTTCTCTCCCGCCGCATTGATGATCGCGAGATCATGCTCAAGCGGCAGCAGAAGATTTACTTCCAGGTTTCAGGCGCCGGGCATGAAGCACTGCAGGTAGGCGCAGCGCTGGCCCTCCAGCCCGGATACGACTGGTTTTTCCCCTACTACCGTGACCGCGGTCTGTGTCTCGCTTTGGGCGTTTCGCCTTACGACCAGTTTCTCCAGTCTGTAGGCTCAGGCATCGACCCGGCCAGCGGCGGACGGCAGATGCCAACGCACTGGAGCAGCCGGCCGCTGCACATAGTCACCACGTCCTCTTCGACCGCCACGCAGCTTTTGCACGCCGTAGGTTGCGCCGAGGCCGGCCGGTACTTCAGCTGCCATCCCGACGCGGCAGCAAAGGTCCAGGGCGATTACCGCCAGTTTCACGACGTTGAATTCCACGGCGATGAGGTCGTGCTCGCTTGCGTGGGCGAAGGTTCAACCTCGCAGGGCGAATTTTGGGAGGCAATCAACACCGCGTCGAACGAGAAGCTGCCGGTCATCTTCATGATCGAAGACAACGGCTATGCCATCAGCGTTCCGGTGGAGGTGAACACGCCGGGCGGCAACATCTCGCGGCTGGTCGCCAACTTCCCTAACTTCCACTTTGCCGAAGTCGACGGGACCGATGCCGTCACCTGCCTGGCCGCTTTCCAGGCTGCCGCCGAGCACTGCCGCGCCGGCCGCGGTCCGGCCTTTGTGCATGGGCACGTCATCCGCCCCTACTCGCACTCGCTCTCCGACGACGACAAGCTCTACCGCTCCGGCGCCGAGCGGGAGGCCGACGCGCTGCGCGATCCAATTGCGCGCATGCGCCTGCGCCTGCTCGAAGGCGGCGTGCTGAACGAGGAACAGCTCCGGGAATTGGAGCAGTCGCTGGACCGCGAAGTAGCCGAGGCCGCCGAGCGGGCGCTCGAAGCGCCGCTGCCGGCCATCGAATCAATTCCGCTGCATGTGTACTCGGAGGATCTCGACCCCACGCGCGCGGCCTTTGCGACAGAGCAGCCCGTCTTCGGCAAGGAAACGGTCCAAAAGGTGGGAGCGCGGAGCGCCGAACGCACCATGGCCGACCTGATCAACGTCTGCCTGCGCGATGAGATGCGCCGCGATCCGCGCATTGTCGTCTACGGCGAAGACGTGGCCGACGCCAGCCGCGAACAGGCGCTCAAAGAAGTGAAGGGCAAAGGAGGCGTGTTCAAGCTGACGGCCGGCCTGCAGGCCGAGTTCGGCTCGGAGCGCGTCTTCAACTCGCCCTTGGCTGAGGCAAACATCGTGGGCCGTGCCGTGGGCATGGCCGTTCGTGGCATGAAGCCAGTTGCGGAAATCCAGTTCTTCGATTACATCTGGCCGGCGATGCACCAGCTCCGCAATGAGCTACCGCTGATGCGCTGGCGCTCGAACGGCGCCTGGGCATCGCCCGCTGTCATCCGCGTCCCCATCGGCGGCTATCTCACCGGCGGCTCGATCTATCACTCGCAATCGGGCGAAAGCATTTTTACGCACACTCCCGGTCTGCGCGTGGTCTTTCCGTCGAACGCGCTCGACGCCAATGGCCTTTTGCGCACGGCCATCCGCTGCGACGACCCGGTGCTCTTCCTCGAGCACAAGCGCCTGTACCGCGAAACCTACGGCCGCGCCGCATATCCCGGAGCGGAGTTCGCCATTCCCTTCGGCAAAGCGAAGATCGTGCGCCCCGGCACTGACCTGACGCTCATCACCTATGGCGCCGTGGTTCCGCGCGCGCTGCAAGCTGCCGAGCAGGCACGGCGCAACCACTCCATTGAGGTGGAAGTCATCGATCTGCGCACGCTCAGTCCCTACGACTGGGATGCGATCGCCACATCCGTGAAAAAGACCAGCCGCGCGCTCGTCGCATACGAGGACATGCTGAGCTGGGGCTACGGCGCAGAGATTGCCGCGCGTATCGCCGACGAGCTGTTCGAAGATCTCGACGCTCCGGTTCGCCGCGTGGCGGGCATGGACACGTTTGTCGCCTATCAGCCGGTGCTCGAAGACGCAATCCTGCCGCAACCTGAGGCGATCCTCAAGGCGATTGTCAGCCTGAAAAGCTTCTGAGCGCCAGATCGCCCGCGGCCGCGATGAGTTAGTTTCGCCCGGTTATCTGCTCCTCATGGAATCGATCGCCATGCTCAGCTCCCGCTCAGCGGCATGCAGGTGTTCTTCGGCCTTTGCTCCGTGGCCCTGCATGTCATAGTGATTGGCGGCGCGAGCGTTGTCCATCTCATGGATGGCCTCGATGACGTGCTTGTGAACGTTGTCGAGATCGTGCCAGTCGTGCACCTGAGCGTAAACTTTATTGACCAGAGCGCCCGCAGAAAACGCTAGCGCCAGAGCGCACACCGCAATGACTTTCTTCATGTAAGTCTGCCTCCATTCGCAGGGGATCGTCGGGGCTTTGAGCTTGAGAGAGTGCCCGGAAACACAGTACACTGCCTTTCCGGCCGCGTCTATGAATTTTTACTTAATGGCCGTTACGTTGAGCGCCGGTCCGGCGGCCGCACGCCTAGATTCAGATCAGCTCCGGATTCAGCTCAGTTCCAGACTCAGATCAACTCCACGCCCCACAAATCGTGCAGGTGCACCACGCCCTCGACGCGCGTATCGGCATCCACCACGACCAGTGACGTAATTTTGCGCTCTTCAAGAATGGCCAGCGCCTTGGCCGCCAATTCTGCGCCGGCAATCGTCCGCGGATTCCGATTCATCGCTTCGCCGGCCGTCTTGCTCAGCGCCGCGCCGCCCTCGCGCTCAAGCAGCCGCCGCAGATCGCCGTCACTGATCACGCCGCGCAGCCGCCCATTCTCCTGCACCGTCGTCATGCCCAGCTTCTTCGACGACATCTCGAAGATCACCTCTGCCATGGGCGTGGCCGGCGCAACCACGGGGATCTCGCTGCCCGCGTGCATCAGCTCGGCAACGCGCGCCAGTTGCTTGCCCAGCTTGCCGCCCGGGTGCAGTTCTGCAAAGTCCTCCGCGCGAAATCCCTTGCGCAGACTTACCGCAACGGCGAGTGCATCGCCTAGCGCCAGCATCGCAGTCGTCGAAGCAGTCGGCGCTAATCCCAGCCCGCATGCTTCGCGCTCCACCGAGCAATCCAGCGCAATGTCGCTGGCCTGCGCCAACGTCGATTTCAGATTGCAGCAGAAGCTCACCAGCGCATCGCCCTTGCGCTTGAGCGTGGCCAGCAACCGCAGAATCTCCTCGGTTTCGCCGCTGGCTGAAAGCGCAATCACCACATCGCCCGGCATCAGCACGCCCACGTCGCCGTGCACGGCTTCGGCCGGGTGCAGAAACAGAGCCGGCGAGCCGGTAGAACTGAGCGTTGCGGCGATCTTCTGCGCGATGATCCCGCTCTTGCCCATCCCGGTGACCACTACGCGCCCGCTGGAGCTGCCGCAACGCAGAATCAGTTCCACTGCGCGGTCGAAATCGGCGCCCATGGGGCCTTCCAGCCGCGCGGCCAGCGCGTACAGCGCGGCAGCCTCGGTCCGCACCAGGTCGGCGGGGCGCAACTC
>JASIJW010000113.1:0-4978 GCA_030050035.1 Acidobacteriaceae bacterium
CTTGAGCATGTGACCTTCCAGAAAGAGCTTGGCAGTTATGCCTGGAAGACGCAGGAGAATCTGCGTGTTGCCGGAGCACTTGCATCCAAGGTGAAGTCTGCCGGCGTGAACGTGAATGAAGCGGCTCTGCTTAAAGCCGTGGAGTTGGCAAAAACCGATCTTACGGCGGAACTGGTTAAGGAATTTACCGAGCTGCAGGGCATCATCGGCGGACTGTATGCGCGGGCGCAGGGGCTCGGCGAGAGCGTTGCGCAAGCGATCTACGATCAGTACACACCCGCTTCGATTGAGGACGCGATTCCGCGCACGGTCGAAGGACAGATCCTTGGGTTGGCCGACCGCATTCAGACTATCGTGGCCATGTTCGGCATCGGTAATGCTCCGACTGGATCCAAGGATCCATTTGCATTGCGCCGCGCCGCAAACGCAATTGTCAAGATTCTTGCTGAGTCGGACCTGCCGCTTACTCTGGCTGACGTGCTCGCTGCGTACGGCGCTGACGCAGCCAACCGGGACCAGGTCGCTGCCTTCCTGCGCGAGCGACTCAATTTTTATCTTAAGGATGTTCGCGGCTTTGCCTACGACGTCGTCAACGCCGTGCTCGCCGCTGGGGCCGACGATGTGCGCGACGCTATCGCCCGCGCCGAAGCGCTCACCGCAGTGCGCGGCTCGGAGGACTTTGCCGCCATCTCGATCGCGTTCAAGCGCATCAAGAACATTCTGCGGCAGGCCAAGGAGAAAGGTTTCTCAAATGGCTCGTGGGCCAATGTCAAAGCCGCCGAAGCCCTAAGCCTGAGGAATGCAACTGCCAAGATCGCGCCACAGGTGGAGCGGCTTCGTGAGCAGCGCAAATATCCTGAGGCGCTCACGCTTATCGCCACGTTGCGGCCCCAGGTCGATGCTTTTTTCGACAAGGTGATGGTGCTCGATCCTGATGAGACGCTCCGAGGTGCTCACCTTGCCCTCATCGATGGAGTTCTCAACAACTTCTCGACCATTGCCGACTTCAGCGAGATCGTTGCGGGGTAGAATGCACACTGCGCGCAAGGCTCCTGCGCCCTGCGCCTTATTTGATGACAGGCAGTATTGTTACAGCCGGATTAACCGCAATGTTACGATAGAAGCATGATCTCGGTTGTAACCGACGAGAGCACGGCGGACCGGACATTTGTCGATTTCGAGCAGGCAATTGCGCGCCTGAAGCGCGAAATGAATGCTGTCATCCTGGCGCATTACTACCAGGATTCGGAAATCCAGGATCTTGCGGATTTCGTCGGAGACAGCCTTCAGCTCGCACAGAACGCCGCTTCCACGCAGGCGGACGTAATCGTCTTCTGCGGCGTGCAGTTCATGGCGGAAACCGCCAAGATTCTCAATCCCGGCAAACTGGTATTGCTTCCGGACTTGAAGGCCGGCTGCTCGCTGGCAGACGGCTGCCCGGCGCCGCTCTACCGCGCCTGGCGAGAGCGCTACCCCGGCCACGTTGGCATCACTTACATCAACTGCAGCGCCGAGGTGAAGGCGCTCAGCGACATCATTTGCACGTCGAGCAACGCCGAGCGGATCATTCGGCAGATCCCCGCAGACAAGCCCATTCTGTTTGCACCCGACCGTCACCTGGGCGCGTACCTGGCGAAGAAGACCGGCCGCGAGATGCGCCTGTGGCAGGGCGCCTGTTCCGTGCACGAAATGTTTTCCGAGCGTGCGATTGTGCAGTTGAAGGTGCAGTATCCCAGTGCGCAGGTCCTTGCGCATCCGGAGTGCCCTGAGACGCTGCTGCAACGCGCCGATTACATCGGTTCGACCACCGGGATTCTCAACTTTGCAAAGAAGAGCCCCGCGGTGGAGTTTATTGTTGCTACCGAGAGCGGAATCCTGCATCAGATGCAGAGGGACTGCCCGGAGAAGATGTTCATCGCCGCTCCTGCCAGTAACGGCTGCGCCTGCAATCAGTGCCCGCACATGCGCCTCAACACGCTCGAAAAACTTTACCTGTGCATGAAGAATCACACGCCTGAGATCACAATGGACGAGCAGGTGCGGCAAGCCGCGCTTAGCCCCATTCTCCGCATGCTTGAGATGAGTTAAAGGCCGCACGCGTGGTAGCAAGCGCCTGCTGTGGTGCGAGCGTGTGTGGCTGCGCATGGCCAACGAAAGGATAAGATCGCGAAACCATGAGGTCGCCTGCTGAAACTGACATCCTGGTCATCGGCGGCGGCCTCGCAGGTCTCTCTGCCGCATGGGCAGCGGCGAAGAGCGGCTGCAAGGTCACGCTGGTGATGCGCGTGCCTGACGCGGTGGAAACCAACACTTATCGCGCGCAGGGTGGCATCATCTACGCCAACCCTGAAGAAAATCCCGAAGATCTGGTGGCCGACATTCTTACCGCGGGCGCAGGCTTGAGCCTGCGGTGCTCGGCGGAGCTGTTGAGCCGCGAGGGGCCGGCGCTGGTTAAGCGCATCCTGATCGATGAGCTGGAGATTCCCTTCGATTCCTCGCCCGGAAGCCCCGAAGAGCCGCACCTTACGCGCGAAGCCGCGCACTCGCAGCCGCGCATCATCCACTACAAGGATCAGACGGGACTGGCAATCGAGCGCGCCTTCTTTGAGCGCGTGCAGGCGCACCCCAATGTAACGATCGAACGAAACTCTACGGCCGTCGATCTGCTCACGCCCGCGCATCACTCGCTGGAACCGACTGACGTATACCGTCCGCTGGCCTGCGTGGGCGCGTATATTCTCGATCAGGCGACGGGCTCCGTGACGCCGCTCATGGCGCGCGAAACCATTCTGGCCACCGGCGGCCTGGGCAATGTTTTTCTGCACACAACGAATCCGCCCGGGGCTCGCGGCGACGGCATCGCGATGGCGTACCGCGCCGGTGCGCGCGTCATCAACATGCAGTACGTGCAATTTCATCCCACGGCTCTGCTTGCCCCCGATGGACGTTTCCTGATCTCCGAAACAGTGCGCGGCGAAGGCGGTCGGCTGGTGGACCGCCACGGCAACGAGTTCATGCAGCGCTTTCACCCCGATGGCTCGCTCGCTCCGCGCGATGTGGCTGCGCGCGCCATTTACCAGACGATGCTTGAATCGGGCGAGTCGTGCGTGTATCTCGACATTTCGCACAAGCCGGCAGAGTATCTGCGTGAGCGATTTCCCGGTATCTATGCCGGCTGCCTGGACCGCAACATCGATATGACCCGCGAGCCTATCCCCGTTGTACCGGCCGCGCATTACAGTTGCGGCGGCGTGGCTGCCGACGAGTACGGGCGAACGAATATTGACCGTCTGCGCGCCGTGGGCGAAGTGGCCTGCACCGGACTGCACGGTGCCAACCGCCTGGCCAGCACGTCGCTGCTCGAGTGCCTGGTGTGGGGAACGCGTGCCGGAGCGGACGCGGCGGAGCGCATTCGTTCACGCGAGCCAGGCTTCCATTTCCCTGCAATTGCCGAGTGGCGCTACGAGCGCGAGCCGGCCGATCCCGCGCTCATCGCGCAGGACTGGCTGACCATCCAGCACACCATGTGGAATTATGTCGGGCTCATCCGCAGCGAAAAGCGGCTGAACCGCGCGTGGCACGTGCTGAGCGAACTCGACCTGGAAATTGGCCGCTTCTACGCGCGCTGCGAGATCAGCGACGCGATGATCGGCCTGCGCAACGGGATCCTGACGGCGCAGCTCATCCTGAGCGCCGCGCGGCAAAGCACGGTAAGCCGCGGCTGCCACTTCCGCATCGACTGATTTGCCGGCGCGCTTCAGGCGTTTGCAGGCAAGCGCATATTTTCAAGCGCCGTCGTCAGGTCGCGGCTCAGCGTCTGCTGCGCTTCTGAGGGGAGCTTGGCTCCCTGACTGGTCAGGTAGAAGACGTCGATCGCGGTTTCGCCCTCCGTATCGATCAGCGCCACTTCGATGTTGCATTGATGCGTGCTGAGCGTGAGCGCGATTCGACGCAGAAGCCCAGGCAAATCCTGGGCAACAACCTGCAGTAGCGTGGAGTGGGAAGAGGATTCGGAGTCGAACTCGAGTCGGGTGGGAACTTCAACTTTCAGATTGCCGGGGTGGTTCAAATGGCGCCGCGCCTGCAGCAGTTGCTCAACCGATGCCTTCTGCGCCACCACATCATGCATGCTTTCGAGGAATCGGCCGCGCTCGCTGGGGTTCAGTTCGAGGGTCCGGAAGACATCCGAGAACAGGAAGCTGTCTACGATCACGCCCGCGTCGTTCGAGAACGCGCCCGCGCGCACGATGTTCATGCCCCAGGCCGCGAGTGCGCCGGCAACGTCCGCAAAGAGACGCGAGCGGTCGCGCGTAATTACTGTGAGATCGTAGAGCTGGCGGCTGGGTCGCAGATCGAGCTGCACAGGATCCTTGTCGAGATTCAGCGCCATCTGGAAATGGCTGCGAATCTGCTCCGGCAGCCGCGTTTGCAGATAACGCTGCGGCAGGCCTTCCAGGAAGTGCCGCAGCGCCTCGTATTGCGTGGCCGGAACCATCGACCGGATACGGTTGAGCAGCGTTGGATCGATGGCTGCGTGATAGCGCGTTTCGTCCACCGAGCGGTCCATGAAGTTGGCTGTGGCCATGTAAAACTGCCACAGGGTTTCGGCCTTCCATGGCGTAAGCGCCTCGGGGTTTACGGCCTTGATGTCGGCGAACGTCATGATCGTCAGCATCTTGAGCATCTGCGGGCTGCCGATCTTCTCGGCAAAGCCGCGCACGTTCTCGATGTCGAAGATGTCGCGCCGCATGGCCGATGACATTTCAAGATGCAGCCGGATCGGCTTTAGAACCGACTCGCGCTCCTCGGCATCGAAGTCCAGCCGGGCCAGAAAGCTGTCGGCCAGCTCAACACTTTGCGTCGCGTGGTCGCCGCTGCGCCGGCCCTTGCCGGTGTCGTGCAAGAGCAGGGCGAGCAGGAACAGATCGAGCCGGTCGATTTCAGGAAGCAGTTGCGCCAGCCGCTGCTCGTACTCGTG
>JASIJW010000114.1:0-3421 GCA_030050035.1 Acidobacteriaceae bacterium
GCCGCAATCCATCCGCTATATATGCCAGCGCCTCATAATCGCGCCCGATAACCTCGTGATCGGCACGGGTTGCGCTATGTTCGCCGCCAGGCCCATAGCAGCCGGGCTGCTCGCCGTACGCATTGAACGCGGTGGTCAGGTCGAGTTTGATGTAGCGCAGGTCATATTGCCGCACAAGTGCCGATAACCGCTCCAGCGCGTTGTCGCGAAACGGCGACGCAAGATTCATCTGCACCGATCCCGCCATCGAGCGCACCTTGCCATTTTGGTCATGGCACACCCAATCCGGATGCGCGGCCACAACTGGCGCATGGGGATCAGCGACAGCCATCGGCGACCACAGTCCGAACTGCATCCCCGTTTGTTCCGCCAGCTTCTTGAGAGGCGTAAGGCCGTCAGGAAACAGCGTCGCGTCGACAGCATTGTCTGCGCGCATCTTCTCCCATCCGTCGTCGATTACGAAGAGTCCGAATCCGGCGTGGGCCGCTGCACGCTCCACATCCTCAAGCTGCGTCGCGCCGATCTTGGTCTCGAACGGCTCCCAGTTGTTGTACGTCCATAGCGGCCGCGGCTGCTTCCGCGCGATGTTCACTTCCACATAGGACGGAATCAGCCAGTGCGGATCCTGGGCCGTTCCGCGATGGTAAAGCACAAACGAAACTGCAGCGGTAGTGAAGGTTTCTCCTGGAGCCAGCGTGCGCTCGAACGGGAACAGGTCTGTATCGTACATGGCATCCACGCCCGGTTCCCACTGATGCCACTTGCCGATCACGCCCACTTCCGTACGTCGCAGCACGCCGGGCACTTCGCTCAACACCGCAACGCCATCTCCGGTCGTGGCACTCTCTAGCAAAATCGCCACGTCATCCACTCGACCGGTAAAGAAAATCTCGCGTGGTTGCTCGCCGTAGCCGCCAAAAGCGAGCAGATCGTCGGGCTGCGCCGGCGCAATCGGTTCGCAGGCGATGGAGAGATGGCTGAGCGTGAGCGGCTGTGCGGTAGTGTTGCTGATCGAAAGATACTGGCGGATTCCTGTCGCTCCGGCGGGAAGGATGTAATGCACGGTCACGGCGACAGCCCGATCACGCGACTTTAGAGTCAAGTTCAGGTGCTGGGCGCCTGCCGAATCAGTACTCTCCTCCGCTTGCGTGAGCGTGAATTGCGCAGGCACGCCGGTGTACGCACGATCGTTCAGATTAAAGCGGAACTCGCGGCAGTAGCCGTCCAATGTCTCCTGCTCAGGATCGATGAACTCGCGGCCGTCCGTCAGGTTCTTCCAGCTCTTTGTCACCAGCCCGTCGTGCGCGTCAAAGGCCAGTTCGCGGCTCACTAGTCTATTGCTCAGCACCCAGTGGATCGAGGACGCTGGGTTATTCTGCGCCCGAAGAATTCCAGCAACCAGCAGGAGCACCGGCAGGGCTATGACAAATCTGAAACAAGTCATTCTACGCATGGGATTGTCTTGGTATCTCGCAATCAAATCAATCGAAATCGGCTGATGCCATACACTTTCTTCCGTTCCTGCTGCTATACATGCCAATGTACGCACGCTTCACACCGCGGCGACTTCGCTCGAGATCAGCAGCTTGGTTCGCCACACTCAAAAGTTCACCGGCCAGTTGAGTGCCTGGTTCGCATTCACTTCGTGCGGCCGCACGAACGTGACTCACACTTGCACTAGGTTTCTAAGCCTTCGAAGCTTTCGTCTTGACCCGGATTGTGACCAAATAGGTGTCCGCTTCGTTTAAGGTGGACACCTATTTGGCGGGTCAGAGCGGTTTGAAGAAAGTCCGGTTAGAGGAATACTTGCGCAGCTTCTTCACTACAAACTCTGGACCGTTGACCTACGTCGGCTACGGCGTTCCAAAGGGAGTGGTTACGTAATCCGTGCACGAGGTGTTCCCGGGGGCGAACACAGAGTTTCCTCCGCCACGAACATAGAGCGAGACTACTTGATCTGTGGCGACTGGAATCGAACATCCGTTCGTATCATTGTCCACCAAGACATTAGTAACATTTTGCCCCGACGCAGCAAAAATGTTTTCTGCAACGACGCCTTCGTTAGTTCCCTCGGCATTACTAATATCGACGCACGTGGTCATCGGATAAGTGGTGGTCGAGCTGCATTGTAGATTCGTAATATGCACACTGTGAGTTATGTGATTAGCTCCTATTTCTACGCATGTGACATACTCCTCGCAGTGAACGTCAGTCAAGTTGATCGCGCTTGCAAAATCGATGGCAATGCCAGTACTTAATGCGGTCGTGGAGCCGGAGCCATTAATTGTTCCAGAAATACCACGTAGTGGATATAAAACCGAACCTGACGCATTACCAACCCTGATGGCCACGGCCGAAGAACTGGTGACGCCATCCTCTGCAACTTGAACGTTATAAGGTCCGCTGTTTTGCGCATAAGAGGTCTCAATATCCAGGCCTTCGCCGTTGCACCCATCAATGGCTACATTGTCCAGTAGGCTGCCCTCTTGAGCCCACTTGTTCTGAATGCCAATGCCGCCGGATATTGGCGTTCCACTTCCACCGGGTTCAAGGCAACTGATGCGGATGTTATGGTCCTGGATGTTGTCTACAGCCGCTGACGAACCCCATTGCTCAATTACTGTGCCGGTAAAACTGCTCGACGGTTGCATCGAAGTTCCCATATTGTTGTACGGGGTCGTCGTCGCATGTCCGTAGGAGTACCACGAAGTGTTGCTTGGCCGCACCTGCGTCACGCTAGTGACAATGTTGACAGCGCCCGTCAGCAGGGTCGCAGCAAAGTTAGAAGGAACGTTAGACCACATCGACCCCGCGCAACTTTGGGTTCCAGCAAACCCGCGCGCATCGACAATGCCTCCGAGAGAATTTATACCGCTCAACACTGTCCAGGAGTTGTTAATCTTCGCGCACATGTCGGAACCAGACTGAAGAGTCGCATCCACCGTCACAGGGTCAGCGACTACAGTGGCAGAACCATCGCCGAAGATTGGGTACCCGGCCGTTAGCGTGCCGGTCGTGGTTACGTTGCTTTGTGCGCAAGCGATCACGCAGTTCATAGCTAGAGCAGCAGCAACAGTAAGGAGAATTTGCCCTAGTGGTTTCACAGTGAGTCCTCCGTTTTTGAATTTGCCTCGTTCCGCAATTGAGTTCGGCGAAGGGCGAGGGATTGAAACGAGTGGGTGCCACCGCAGAACAGCCCACCCCGGCTGGCCAAAGTAAAGCCCAGGCCCGATCAGAGGAGAGCTTACAGCTGTGAAATAATAGAAGAAGATTGTGAATATGTCAATTAAATTTTATAAAATATTTTATTACAGATGTGTTATAATATCCAGAGAAAAATACTCGATGTGCTCGATAAGAAGGCCAAATTGTTCGGTAATCCCATCCTGGCGGGCCTTTCGCTGACAATTCTTGGAGCCAT
>JASIJW010000115.1:0-7996 GCA_030050035.1 Acidobacteriaceae bacterium
CTTGCTCCCGCTTTCTATTTTATGGGATGAGGGTCCGCATGCGCGTATGGCGAACCCTCACTTGAGTGGATCAGTTTGGCTTCGCATTCTCTTCAGGGTTAAAGCCCGGCTCATTTGCTGAGCCTTCAATATGCGGGCTGAAGCTCGAACGCCTCCAAAGCTGCAAATCTGATCCGCTGGTCGAATTCAAATGCGAGTTCAGTCCGACGGGCGATACTGGACTAAGGTTGCGGAAAAAGTATCGGCAAAGGACGATCCTCAGAGGCTAAAGCCCGTATTGAAATTTGCGGCAGCTGCAGCACGACTGAAGTCGTGCCCTGACACAAAGCCCTTTGCGTCGAATTCTTCCGTAGCCTGTTGAGCGTAATGGCAGACAGACGCAATTCGAAACCAACGACCAGACGGCGCGTGGAGAGACGGAACGACGCGCGAGCGGGCGAGCCGCTACCCACACCAGCGGGGCACGGCGCGGTGATAAGCCGGCGCGCGGCGGAACGGCTGCGCCGCGGGCACTTGTGGGTCTATGCATCGGACGTTGTAAGACTCGACGCGGTTACGGGCGAAGAACGGCTGCTCGCAGTGGCCGACGAGCGCGGCATTCTGCTGGGAACTGCGCTCTATAGCCCGCAATCGCAGATCGCGCTGAGGATGGTTTCGGGCGAGGCGATCGATCATCGCGCGTGGATAGCGCTGCTCGACTCGCGGCTGCGGCGGGCGATCGGCAGGCGCAAGCCGCTGCTCGATGACAACAACGATGCGAGCCGGCTCTGCTTCAGCGAGGCGGATGAGTTGCCCGGTCTGATTGTGGACAAGTATGGGCCGCTGGTGATCGTTCAGTGTCTTACGCGCGGGCTGCATGGCGACGACGTGAGCCAGGCGCTGGTGCGCGTGCTGCGCGAGGAGATTGCGCCGGCGGCGATTGTGGAGCGGCCCGATCCGCGGATTCGAGAGCTGGAAGGATTGCCGGCTCCGGGCGCCGAAGCGCTGTGGAGCGCGAAGAAGCGTGCAGAACTCGGCGTCGAGTTTCATCTGAACGGACTGGTCTTCAACTACGATGCCAACGCTGGACAGAAAACCGGCGCGTTTCTCGATCAGCGCATGAATTACGCCGCGGCGCGGGACTGGGCGGAGCGGCTGATGAGGAACAATTGCGGTGCGAACAGGCGCGCGCTGGACGTTTGCTGCTACCAGGGCGGTTTTGCGCTGCACCTTGCCCAGGTTTGCCGCACGGTGACGGGCATTGACGCTTCACGTGCTTCGCTTGAGGTAGCCGAGCGAAACCTTGCGGCGAATCGCGAACGGTTGAAAGCTGAAGTCGATTGGCTGGAGGGCGATGCGTTCGCGATCCTGCGCGACTGGTCGGACGGCGGTGAGCGGTTCGACGCGATCGTGCTCGATCCGCCGGCTTTTGCCAAGACACGCCGCGCGGTGGAAGGCGCGATGCGCGGTTACAAGGAGTTGAACCTGCGGGCGCTCAGGATGGCGAGCGCCGGAGGATTGCTGGTGACCTGCTCGTGCTCGCACCATGTTGACTGGGCGGATTTCGAAGCTGCTGTTGCCTCGGCTGCGGCCGACGCCGGGCGGCGCGCGCGCGTGCTCGAACGGCGCGGCGCAGCGCCCGACCATCCGGTGGTGCTGAACCTGCCGGAGACCGAATACCTGAAGTGCCTGGTGCTGGAAGTGGAGTGACGGCTGGGCGCTGTCAGGCCGTAGCGAGCCTGTAAATGCGCATTCGCGCAAGCGTGCGCGCCAGCCGCGATGCACGGGGTTGTGCAGCGGGCTGTGCCCTTGCTGTGCGGAGCTCTGCGAGTGCCTGCTTTACCTGGGCCCGCAGTGTTTCCACCTCGAAGGTGCAGGAGCGCAGATAGGCCGAGACCGTCAGTCCGGCTTCGGCGGCGCGCTGCTGCAGTTGCGCAAACTCTGCGTTGCTCATGCGCACGGTCACGCTGGCGCGCATACGCTTCTCTTCAAGTGCGGTCGCAGTGCGCCGGGCAACAGCTTCTGCGAGTTGAGCTGCGGGTTGAGCGGCAGGTTGTTCGTCCGGCGCATGCCGTGCCGCGTCAATCCCACTTTCAAGCTTACTTTCCGGCGCGCTTTCTGGCGTGCTCTCTGGTTGGAAAGCCGCGGCGACTGCGGAAGAATTGCGCGTGGCGGAATCCTCCCGGACCTGTTCGGCGGAAGGCTGGTAGCGTGCATGCGCCAATAGCGCGCGCTCGTAGCTGAGCGTGGCCACGTCGCGGTCGGGATCGCCGTCGAGATCGCGCTCAAGATCGCCTTCCCACTTGGAGAAAAGCTCAGTTCTGGTGCGGGTGAGCGCAGCCAGCACACCGGCAAAACTGGAAGAAGTAGAGGAGGGTTCAACCGCAGCCTGCATGACGGGAGAATAGCGCCGGCCCGCATGGAACATGAGAAAAAAGCAAGGTGTACGGCTGCGAGGAAGTCGATTTTGGGAACGGCTGCATGTGCTTCCCGTAACGGGAACGGGCGGTGTTCCGCCATGAAGAGGAACCAACTTCAGGGATTTTGGCGGGCGTCTGGCGTCCGGCTACTTCGTGCTGGATGTGGTGGCTGCGGGTTTGCCGTTGAGATATTTGTCGAAGGGAATCTCGAAGTAGAACAGCTCCTTGCCGTCTTCGTCCTTTAGATCGCGGACTACCATGTGCGCGCCGGGCAGCGGATGCTTGAGTCCTTGCAGAACATAAAAGAGGAAGCCGGCGCGGGTGGTGTGCGGCTCGACGACCAGGGCCTGGTACTCGAAGGTGTCGAAATCCTCTTCAACTTCCTTGTTCTTGTTCTTCGGCTTGAGATGCACGCCGGGAATGGGCCCGGGCATGGGGAACGTGCTGGGCCGCTCGCGCGGGTTCATCAGCCGCTCAACGTCTTCCGGCTCGGCGGCCTGCACGCGGTCGCCCGCGGCGGTCTCGAAGAGAATGCGCGCGTCGCGCAGCGAGATCGGCTTATCACCGAGATTGGTGATGATCAGCCGCACGGGCATCACGCCATATTTCGTGTATTCGACGTGGAAGATCGATTCCTTCTCCTTGGTGTCGTAGGGCTCGACGGCGATGGCGAGGTGCTCGTTGTCGTGAATCTCGACGGCCGCGTAGGAGGTGGCCGGCGTGACCGGTGGCGGCGTGTGATCGGCGGCAGCGGCAGGGATGGCTAGACCCAGAAGCAACGGAAGAAAGCGCAGGGATAGTCTCATCGCAGGCGACTGTATCATCGTATGGTTAGACACTCGAAAACCCGTTTCTGTTACGCATGATTCTTTTTTTCTATAATGTAGCGATTTTGGCGGCATTGGCGACCACGGCTCCCTGGTGGCTGTGGAAGATGGCCACGACGCACAAATATCGCCAGGGGCTGCAGGAGCGGCTGGGGCGCGTGCCGGAACGGTTACGGGCTGCGGGAGTGAGCCATCGGCCGACGATCTGGCTGCACGCGGTCTCGGTGGGCGAGGTGCTGGCAGTGAGCCGGCTCGTGGGCGAGCTCGAACGGGCCTTCCCCCGCGACAGGCTGCTGATTTCAACGACCACGCGCACCGGACAGGATCTGGCGCGGGAGCGGTTCGGCGCGGAACGGGTTTTTTACTGTCCGCTGGACCTGCCGTGGGCGGTTCGGGCATATCTTGAGGCCATTCGGCCGCGGATGCTGGTGCTTACCGAGACGGAGTTCTGGCCGAACCTGCTGAACGAGTGCTTCCGGCGGCAAATTCCGGTAGCGGTGGTGAATGCGCGCATCTCTGACCGGTCGTGGCCGCGGTACCGTCGGCTGCAGCGGCTGTGGCGCGGCTTTCTGGAGCGGCTGGCGCGCGTGCTGGCGCAGAGCGAGACGGACGCGGAGCGGCTGCGGGCCCTGGGCTGTCTGCCGCAGCGGGTGACGGTTGCCGGAAACCTGAAGTTCGATGTGCGGGCGGCCGAGGAGACCGAGGCGGTGCGGTTGCTGCGGGCGGCAAGTGACGGGCTGCGGCTGGTAGTCGCCGGCAGCACGCTCGAGGGCGAAGAAGCGGCGCTGATCGAGGCCTGGCCGCAGGTGCTGGCTGCCGAGCCGCGGCTGGCGATGGTGCTGGCTCCGCGGCATCCGGAGCGGTTTGCGGCCGTGACCGAGCTGCTGGAGCAGGCGAGCGTGAAGCTCAAAATCGCCTGGCGCCGGCGGTCGGAATGGAAGAGCTCAAGGCAGCCGCTGGCGCCGGGCGAAATTATCCTTCTCGACACGATTGGCGAGTTGGCCAGCGTTTATTCGCTCGCCTCGGTGGCCTTCGTTGGCGGCAGCCTTGTCCCGGCCGGCGGCCACAATCCGCTGGAGCCCGCGCAGTTCGGCGTGCCGATCGTCATGGGCCAGCATTACGCCAATTTCCGCGCTATCACCTACGATCTTCTGGCGCATGAGGCGCTCCGCATTCTTGGGAGGGACAGCGTGGCGACAACACTTGTCGAATTGCTGCAGGACCGCACCGCCGCGAAGGCGATGGGAGCACGGGCGCGGCAGGTATTCGATGAGCAGGCAGGAGCGACGGCGCGCTGCGTTGCAGCGTTGCGCGAGGTCGTGGCCGCCGGCCGCGCCACTGGCGCGCCGGCGAAGGAGCAGGCGTTATGAGTCCCATTTCTCCAGCGCGCGAAATGCTGCGGCCGCTGGTGCCGCTTTATCGCTTCGGGCTTTTCATTCGCGAGCGGCAACTGGCCTCGGGCGGCGAGCAGATCGTCCGCCTCAACTGGCCTGTCATCAGCATTGGAAATCTTTCCGTGGGCGGCGCAGGCAAAACGCCGCTGACCATCGCGCTGGCGCGCGCGCTAAAGAAGAACGGATCGCATGTGGACGTGCTCTCGCGCGGCTACGGGAGAAAGACGCGGGGCGCGCTGCGCGTGAACCCTGAGGGAACCGCGGAAGAATTTGGCGACGAGCCGCTGGAGATTGCGCGCGCAGCCGATGTGCCGGTCTACGTGGCTGGGCAGCGGTATGACGCGGGCGTGCTGGCCGAACGCGAAGCAGCCTGGTTGGCGCAGCAGGAGGGTACAGCACCCGAGCGCCCGGTGCACCTGCTCGACGATGGGTTCCAGCACCGGCAGCTTGCGCGCAACGTGGATATCGTGCTGGTGAACCGCCGCGACTTCAACGACGAGTTGCTGCCCGCCGGCAACCTGCGCGAACCGCTGACGGCCATTCGCCGTGCGCATATCGTGGCGATCCCCGAGGAAGAAGCGGGAATTGAAGAGAAATTGAAGAGGTTGGGCTGGACGGGGAAGGTATGGCATCTGCGGCGCCACATGGAAGTGCCAAGTGTCGCAGGGCCGGTTGTGGCCTTCTGCGGCATTGCGCTGCCGGAGCAGTTTTTTTCAGGGCTCGAAGCTGAAGGCATTCGCCTTGCTGCGCGGCACGCGTTTCCCGATCACTATCGCTATAGTCGGCGCGATGTAGAGCGGCTCGCCGCTGAAGCGCGATCTGCGGGCGCGACGCTTATCTCGACTGAAAAAGACCGTGCGCGGCTTGGACGGCTTGCCGACGGTCTGCCGCTGGAAACGGCGAAGCTTCGGGTGGAGATTCCCGATATGATGTTGAGACTAATTTGGAATTGCTGAGTTTCTGCCTTTCCCACCCTTGCGACAGAGAAAAATCACAAGGATGGGGCGGGATTCTCCCGGAACTTCACAGCTCCGGCGCCCCGACCGCGCATAATAATTCCATGTCGAACCTTACGCTGGATCCGCGTACCACCGCCATTGTCGTCATTGATTTGCAGAAGGGCATCACGCAGATGCCCGGCGCCAACCCGCACTCGGCGCAGTCGGTCATCGCCAACGCCGTTCGAATTCTCGACGCGGGCCGCGCCGCGGGCGCGCAGCCTGTCCTGGTGCACGTGGGCTTCTCGGCCGACTTTCGCGACGCGCTGCAAACCACCGTGGACGAACCGATGCGCATGAGCGCGCCGCCGGCGCCGGACTGGACGGAACTTATTCCCGAGCTCAAGCAGCAGCCGAGCGATATCGTGATCCAGAAGCGCCAGTGGGGCGCGTTCTACGGCACGGGGCTCGAACTGCAGCTTCGCCGCCGCGGCCTGCGCACCATCGTGATCTGCGGCATCGCCACAGAGTTTGGCGTGGAGAGCACGGCGCGCGATGCATGGGAGCGCGGCTATGAGATCGTGTTTGCCGAAGACGCCATGACCGGCCGCAACGGCCACGCGAACTCCATTGCGAACATTTTTCCGCGGCTGGGCCGCGTGCGCTCCACTGAGCAAATAGTGGCCGCCTTCGGCAGCGGAGACGGCGCCTGAAGGTCGCGGCCTGCTATCGCCGCCGCGCCGCTCTGCCGGCGCTTCGCCGTCTCGCTGGCTTGCCGGTCTGCTGACTGGCCAACTCCGCGAGCACCTCGTGGGTAACGCGGCGCACGATCGTCTCTACCTGCGCAGCGCTGAGCGCGCCCATGAGCGTCGTGACCGCATCGCTGTTTTCTTCATCGCGTGGCTGCGCGCTTTTGCCATTCCGCGCGGCGACTGATGCGAACCGGATGTCGGGCAGGCCCATGCGCTTTTTGCGCGCCAGCAGGTCCTGGCCTTTTTCGTCAGAAATGATGGAAAGCGGAACGCCCAACTGCTTTGCCGCGCTGACGATGTTACAGTAAGTCTCCAGCACTTCGCAGTTCCACTCGGCCAGCGTCACGGTTTCGGCCCAACTGACTACGCCGTGGTTTTTGAGCAGCACGGTATTGTGATGCTCGACAAAGGGCAGCACCGTCTCGGCGAAGGCCTGCGTGCCGGGCGTCTCGTAGGGCGCGATAGCCACCTTGCCCACAAAGATCTCGAACTCCGGAATCATCATGTTCGGCGGAACGAGGCCGGCAACGGCGTAACCGGTGGCATGCGGCGGATGGCAGTGCACGGCTGCCCGAGCCTGCGGCACCTTCTTGTAGATCTCAAGATGCAGCAGGATCTCGCTTGTGGCTTCTTTCTGGCCCGCAATCTGCCGGCCCTCGAGATCGACCATGCACAGGTCGCGCGGCCGCAGGTCGAACTTGCTCAGCATGGTGGGCGTGCAGATGACCTCGTTGGGGCCAATGCGGTAGGAGATATTGCCGCCGTTGCCGTCGACAAACTGACGCAGCCACAGCTTGCGGCCCACGGTGCAGATTTCTCTCTTGATCTCCTTAGCCTGCGGCGTGGAAAACAGCCGCGGGTCTGCGGGCGGACGCGCCTGCGGCGCAGTTGAAGAAACGGCGCGCGTGCGCCCGGAAGCCGAGGACTTGGAAGCAACTTTCGCCATTGCAGATATTTTACGATTTCAGGGAAAGCCGCTCGAATGTCAATTCAGCATGGCAGCCGTTCAGGCTGGCCCTCCCCTATCTCGGCTTCGCCACGCGGACGAGCAAAATGTCGTGGCTGGCGATCTCGATGGGCATGTTGTCGGTGAGCGTAATCTCCTTTGCGGCCCACAGGTCGCGGCCCTGAAGCGGGCCGCGCAGCCCAAGCTTCGCCAAGCTCAGATGGAAGGGATGACTTGGCCAGCGGTCAGAGCCAGTGTTCATCACGGCGATGGCCAGCGCGCCGCCGGAGAGATGGCGCGTCCACACTTCGACCTCGCCGTCTACATAGGCGCGCGTGCCCTCGCGGCCCAGCTTGTCCTGGTCGATGGCAATCACGTCGCGATTAGTCAGGATGGCCTTGATCTCCGGTGTCATGTGCGGCAGGTCGTTGCCGGCGAGCAGCGGCGCGGCAAGCATGGCCCACATGGAGAAGTGCGTGCGGTTTTCCGCCAGGGTTAACCTGCCGTTGCCTACCTCCAGCATGTCGGGATCGTTCCAGTGGCCGGGCCCGGCATACTTAGCCAGCCCTGCCTGGTTGCCAATGATGGTGTAGACGCTGTTCCAGTTGGGCTGAATATCGCCGGTGGTGCGCCACAGGTTTGCGCCCACCTTCGGTCCCCACTCCCAGACCGCGTCCCAGCCGTACTGGCAAAGCGAATAGACGATGGGCCGGTTGGTGGATTCAAGCGCCTGGTGCATT
>JASIJW010000116.1:0-4555 GCA_030050035.1 Acidobacteriaceae bacterium
GTGCCATTCGCTCACTTATGCCGCAGGCGCTTTAGGTGCTCGATGAGCCGGACGGGGTGGATGGGCTTTTCGACGACTTCGAAGGCGTGGCCGGCTCTGCGGGCGTCTTCGAGCAGGTCGATGGTTCCGGCCTGGCCGGAGAACAGCAGGATCGTAGTCATTGGCATGGTTCGGCGCACAGCAATCGCCAGGTCTACGCCGTTCATCTCCGGCATGACGACATCGGAGAGCAGATAATCGGGCTGAAGTTGTTCTGCGATGCGCAGCGCGCTTCTTCCGTCGTAAGCCGTGAATGCGCAGAAGCCGGAGATGTTCAGGATCTCCGTCATGGTATCGGCCAGCCGAGTCTCGTCGTCGACCACGAGGATGCTCGGACACTCTTCTCCTTGAGCCTTGGCGCGCGCCTTGCGGGTCTGGTATGCGACGAACTTTTCTGAGAACTTGTCGGAAGCCTGAATAATTGCCGACCCGATTTCCAGCATCAATCTCTCCTTCACCAATTCCCTTACGGTGCAGCGTTAGTACCTCTATATTCGATCGGGCTCAAGCAAAGGGCACAAAGATGCTGATATTCGCATCGCTGCCCTCGGTGGTGTTGCCTGCCTTGAACGTAACTTGCGCGCCGCGCTTTTCGAGCAACTCCCGCGCGAGCAAAAGCCCGACGCTCGAACTGATCTTGCTCTGGACCGCTGCGAGGGGCTCAAAAGCACGTTCCAGTATTTCGCGCTCAAGCCCAGGCGCGCGCAGCCGAACCACCACCTGAATGCCGTCCTGCTCGGGGCCAATCGCCTCTTCGACATCGAAGCTGATGCTGGCGCCGCGCGGCAGGACTTGAATGGAGTCGACAAGGATGGTCGAGAAAACCTGCGCGAACTCATTCCAATGCAGCGCAATCCGTTGGTGATCCTCGTAACGGCAGTCTACGGAGATGCCGCCGGCGTGCAATTGGGCCTGGTAGACGGCAAGAGCCTCCGCCAGGATCTCGTGCAAGTACACCTTGTCTTGACGGCCTGCCTCACTATAATACCCCAGAACGCGGCGAATAATTTGCGATACCCGGTCGAGTTCTCCTTCGGCTGAAAGGAGATATGAGTGCGCTTTCTCCTGCGGCGGCGAGTTGCGCCGGGCAAGGTAAACCAAGTTGAGCACGGACTCAAGAGGATTGTTGATCTCGTGCGCAACGGTGGCTGCCATGCGGCCGGTTGCGGCCAGTTTTTCTGAACGGATGAGCAGGCGTTCGATTCTTTTTCGCTCCGAGATGTCGTGCGCGATTTTGGCCGCGCCCACGATTTTGCCTTCGGCATCTCTGACGGGGGAGATGGTCACTGAGACTTCTACGGACTGGCCATCTTTGCGGACGCGGATGGTTTCAAACCGGTCGATCTTTTCTCCAAGCCTGAGGCGGTCGAGCATCTCCTTTTCGCGCGGTTGCTGCTCGGCGGGGATGATGCGCATCAGCGGCTGGCCGGCCATCTCGTCCGCCGTAAAGCCGAACATGGCGGTGGCCGCCTTGTTCCAACTGGTCACCAGCCCGTCGAGGCCGGTGCTGATGATCGCGTCTTCGGAAGATTCAACGATGGCCGCCAACAGCGATCGCCAGTTTTCAGGCGGCTCAGGATGCGCGGGGAGGGTTAGCGGCTTCTTTGGCACTTTTATTCCTGCCCACGGGTCGTTTCTCCAACATCATAGTCGAACCCGAGCAAGAGCCGATGTGTTCGAAGCAAATCTCCCGAGCCGATTCTAAGGTGTAACCTTGCAACGCAGTTCTCTATGATGTTTCTCGATCCGCTTTTCGCAATTTCTGATGCAGGATAAGGAGCGTCCGTTTGATGAGGATGTCATCAATTGCCGGGCCGACCGGCTTCGGTTGTCTGTTTCGCGCTGGATGCGGCGCGCTGTTTTTTGCGGGTGCGTTGCAGGCACAGATGGTTTCGCCATCGATTGACTTGCCGAACCAACCCTTCTCCTACTTCGCCGCGCCCACGGATGAGATCGGCGTGATGGATGCCGAAGGGGCGACAGAGATCACGCCGGAGGGCTACCTGCGGACCGGCTACGGCGAGCTGATGTTCTTTGCCGGCCCGCAGATGGAGCCGACGAGCGCCCGAATCCGCACGCTCGAGGATGGGCGGCTGCCGATCATCCACTACCAACTAGAACGCGACGGAATTGCCTACCGGTTTACTCTCTTCGCGGCGCGGCTGACGGGGAGCTCTGCCGATGGGCCGGAGGCAGAGCATGCCGCCGGGTCGCCGATCGTCAACTTTGTTCGCGTAGAGATGGTCAACCAGGAGGCGCAGCCCAACCGCGCGGTTTTTGCGACTGGCGTTCGCTACGACGGCCCGAACACCACCGGGCTGCCGCACGGCGACAACCGATTTGCGCGGCCGGTGGAAGGGAAATTCCCAGGAGATTACCGGCAGATCGGCGAGGCTTTCGACCGTAACTGGACGAACTCGTTCGACGATGCGCATTTTTTCCGGATGAACCGCGTTCTGTACGGCTTCCCTGCTGGCTATGTGTTGCGCGAGTTCATCCTGCGGGAAAATTCGCTCGATCTGCACGAGCCCGATGCGAGCCGGCCGACGCGGCTGAATGCGGAGGAAACCACGCCGGTCGGCATTGTGACGTATTCGCGGATTCTCAAGCCGGGCGAACAATGGCAGCTCGATTTCAAGATGCCGCTGGTTCCTGCGGCCGATGCGGCGACGATTGCGGCGATGGACGGGGCCGGTTTCAATGAAGCGAAGGCGCAGGTAACGGCCTTCTGGAACGGGATCTTTGCGCAGGGCATGCAGGTGGAGCTTCCCGAAGCAAAGGCTGTGAACACGTTCTATGCAAGCCTGGTGTGGGATCTGATCGCGCGCGACCACATCGGGGACGATTACATCCAGAACGTGAACAAGCTGCACTACCACGCGTTCTTTCTGCGCGATGGCGCCGATATTGTGCACAGCTACGATGTGACCGGATACCCGCTGATTGCGAAGCAGGATCTCTTATTCTTTGCGAAATGGCAGAAGGCGGATGGAAATTTTCTGTCGCAGCCGCAGCAGTACGACGGCTGGGGCGAGGCTGTTTGGGCCTACAGCCAGCATTACCGCATCACGCATGACAGGGAGTTCGCCGAGTGGGCGCTACCGCAGATCGATCGCGCCGTGGATTGGCTGAAGCAGGCGCGCGCGGCTGATCCGCTGCATATTGTTCCGGCCAGCGACGTGCGCGACAACGAATATGTGCCGGGGCATTTGACGGGGTATAACTTTCTGGCGCTCGACGGGCTGCGGCTGGCGATCGCAATGGCGCAGCAGACGGGGCACGCCGAGCTGGCGCAGAAATGGCAGGCAGAGTACGACGACTTTCACGAGGCATTCTTCAAAGTGCTCGACGCGCAATGTGCGGCGCACGGCGGCTACATTCCGCCCGCGCTGGATGGGCAGAAGGGCGGCTACGACTGGGGCAATCTGCTGTCGGTCGTGCCCGAGCCTACGCTGGACCCGCACGATCCGCGGGTGACTGCGACGCTCAAGGCCACGCAGGCCAAATATGCGGAAGGCATCATGACGTATGCCGACGGCAAGTTCCTGCATGACTACCTGACCATCAAAAACACGCTGACAGAGACGATTCGCGGAGACCAGGAACAGGCGGTGAATGAGTTGTACGCGCTTCTGCTTCACACCAGTTCAACGCAGGCGGGGTTTGAATTCAACATCCGGCCGTGGGGCGATCGCAATTTCGGGAGCAACCTGGCGCCGCACGGCTGGTACGCCGCCGAATACCGCACGCTGCTACGCTCGATGCTGGTGCGGGAGCAGGGCGATGAGTTGCATCTGCTGTCGGTGGTGTCGCCGGAGTGGATTGGAGCCGGAAAGAAGATCGCCGTGCGCCAGGCGCCGACGAACTTCGGGACGCTGGCCTTTACGCTGGATCAGCCTTCGGCCGATCACGCGATTCTGCGGATCGAATCAGTGTATTCGGCTTCGCCGAAGGAGTCGGCGTTTTCGGCTGCGCCGAAGCAAATTGTGGTCCACTTGCCGTGGTTTGTTGAGCTGAAGTCGGCAACTGCGGACGGCCACCCCGTTCAAGTGCGCAATGGGGCGCAGAACGGCGCCCTGGTAGTGACGCCGGAGACGCGAATCATCGAATTGCATTGGAGGGTGCGACCGGACACACCACGGTTGAGCTACAATGCCGCCGTGGCTGCGTACGAGGCGGAGTACGTGCGCCGGTACACGATGCTAATGCATGCCACCGGCATGGGACAGTGAGCGACGTTGCGAGCGGATAGAGCGAAATTGCGCGGATCAATCCGGCATCCGGAAAAACAGAACCCAGGCATCCGAAAAAACAGAATCCAAGTGTCCGGCAAACAGAACTAGCTGACGGCCGTGCTGACGTGGGTGTCGTGTGGTTTCAGCGTTGCCTGGACCCTCTGCAGCAGGTCTTTGGGATGAACAGGCTTGGTGAGCAACGTGAAATAGTGACCGGCACTGCGCGCATTGGCCATCAGGTCGCTGGTGGCAGCCTGGCCGGAGAAGAGCAGAATCTTGCA